>QAKS01000100.1 GCA_003343685.1 Clostridiales bacterium
TTTCCCTTTTTCCGAAAAGCATAAATCACAACCACCAGCAGCAGCACACTGATCAGCACCATGGATATAATATATTCAAGGCACGCTCCCATCACGCCCATAGTGCTTACAAACCAGTTCACCGAAACAATCGCTGCAGCCGAAACTGCCAGATAACACCATGCGACTGTTTTCTGCATACGCATCAGTGTGATGACCACAACAAAGTAACGCGACAGCGCATATAACCCGCCTCCGCACAAAAGCACCATAAACTCTGCAAAATAACCGCTTAAATCAGTATTGTACATCCACGACAGCGCCGGAATGCCAAGGAAGTATCCGGCGGCAAGCGTTCCCAGTGTAATCAGCAAAATATAAAAAGCCTGCTTCAGTACAATTTTACGCAGTTCTTTCAATTTCCCGTCATTCCAGCAAAGCGTCATTTTTGTCAAAACGGGCTGGAAAATGAAGTTGCTCAAAACCCCTACAACCCATACCGGCATCGCTATAAATCCGAAGCAGGCCTGTACTTCCTCTGTCATCAGGGAATCTATGGCATATTTCGGCGCATTGCCGAGATAATAGGATAAAAACCATCCGGCACACAGCGGCAGCAACGTGACGAGGAGTTTTCGGACGTTCCGTCTGTCACACCTCTCCCCTTTGTCAATAAACTGCGGCGCCGTAGCAGTGAGCGTCACCGCCAGATAAGCAAAATTAATAAGCACCACCGATACAAGCGTCCATAACAGAGATTTTGTCACAACAATAACGATACCGAAGGATACAATCGTCAGCATCATCCTGATTGCCGTCATCTTCGCGCCGGCGTCGAGACGCTCTTGATTCTGGTAATATCCCGCATAGGTATCTTCAAAAACGTCCTGCGCCTTCAGCAGCGTCATCAGGATCACAATGACGCACTTCTCCGGATCATACTTTCCGCTCGACAGCATTACAGCCATATATGCCGTCACAAATACCATCATTGCGGCAATGGAGATGTTTCTCGTCGCCCGATATTCCCGGAAGGAATAGACGTGAGCGACATCGGACACAAGAAAGTCCCTCATGCCGTACAGCCCTAGGTTGAGCAGGAGATTGGCGGTTGTATATGCAATCGTAAAAACCCCCGCTGCCGTCAGATCTACGGCGCGGGTAATAATCATCAGCATAATGACCGACTGAAACGCATTGAGCGTCCCCGCTGTCATATTCCAGATATACGCTTTTTTTAATACGTTTTCTCCGTTCCCGAGAAAAAACGAACAAATCTTACTTCTCATCCTGAATCTCTCTTTTATCGTCGAAATTGATGCGTTCTTCCTCGATAACGAGAGGCCGCTTCATTGTGCGGGTGTTCACACTCAGCACATACTCTCCCAAAAAACCGATAAAAAATATCTGTATGGCTCCCAACACAAACATGCCAATCAGCAGGGGAATGTTTCCTGCCGGAAACCTGTCCCACCAGATCAGCTTCATTACCAAATATACAAAAGCGATTAAAATACTGATAAACGCAGCAATCCCGCCGAATATGGTGGCAATCCGGAGTCCCGCCTTTGTATACGACGTTATGCTCAGCATGGCCGCGTCGTAAAGGGTATAAAAATTATTATGGGTCTTGCCCCGCGCCCGCTTCGGCTGGATATATGGAATTTCCTTGCGCTTCCAGCCCAGTTCGGCAACGATTCCGCGCAGAAACGGCGTAGGATCGTCCAGCTTACGCAGCACCTCGACAAAATCCCTGTCATACAGGCCTGAACCGGTAAAGTGTTCGATCTGCTCCACATCCGACAGCTTCTTGATCAGCTTATAGTAACAGGTGCGCAGAAAATGCACCAGCCTGTTTTCCCTGCTGCCTTCCTTTACGCCGATCACAATTTTGTATCCCTTTTCCCACTCTTTCACATACTGCGGAATCAGCTCGATCGGATCCTGAAAATCACAAACCATACTCACAGTGCAGTCCCCCGTCGTCTGCAAAATTCCATAGTAGGGCGAGTTGAACTGCCCAAAATTCCTGACGTTAAAAATGCACCTTACCTTCGGATTTTTTTCGCAGATTTCCCTCAGAAGAGGACGCGTCTTGTCCGTAGAGCAGTTGTCTATAAACAGCAGCTCGTAGTCATACGCCGACAACTCCGTCTCAAAAAGGTTTTTGATCGCCTCGCTCATGGGGACGACGTTTTCTTCTTCATTATAGCACGGTATCAAAATACTGATTTTCTTCATTTCACCCGTTCTCCCTGCACCATTCTATCGTCCTCCTGATACCCTCTTCAAAGGGCACCTCCGGAACAAAGCCGGTATCCTCCGTGAGCGGTGCAATATCTCCCAGCAGCCGCATCACCTGGTTTTTGTTGTATGCCCTCTCTCCAAAGCCGATCTCAGCCGAAGGATTGATGGCGTCCCGTATGATTTCCACATACTCTCTCATGCGCCGCTCCCTGCCGCTGCCAATGCAGTATACGCTGTCCCGCCTGCCCTTGTCCGCTATGGCGAGCAGCGCTTTTGCCACATCATCGCAGTACAGATAGTCCCACATCTGCCCGCATTCTGTTACAATCGGTTTTTCCCCCGCCAAAAGGGTCCGCACGCAGTGCATGATCATCGTATAGTCGTTGTCACCCGGGCCGTATACGCTCAAAATCCGCGCCCAATTGTGGCGAATCCCCAGCTGTCCGCACAAGATCCGGGTCAGCGCACCCGCCGCAAACTTCGCAATTCCGTATCCGTTCTCAGGGCGAATGGCGCTTTGCGGCGATACCAGCCCCTCCACTCTGCCATATTCCGCCTGAGAACCGGCCCCCACAAAGACAGTGCAGCCAAACCTCTTTGCCAGCTTTACGGCGTCGAGCGCATATTTGATATTTTCCGTCTGTCCATACACATCGTCCCTGCTGTGAGTCGATGTGCTCTTCCATCCTAAATGAATAAATGCGTCATACTGTTCAGCCGGCTTAACCTCCGCGAGACGCGCAATGTCGCACTCCAAAATTTTTACAGACGGATGAGACGGGATTTTTTTCAGCTTTTCGCAGGGTCTGTCTATTGCCAGCGTCGTAAGCCCTGCCGCAAGACACTGCCGGATGAGCGCCTGTCCGATCATTCCCGTCGCGCCCATTACGATTACTTTCTTCATGCTCATTTTCCTCAAAAACTTCCCTCTACCGGCTTGATGAGCAGATTTTTTCTGTTCTCCTCCTCCGGCAGGAACGGTGCAAGGTTCTCGAGAGGCGCCGATACGAGCGTGCCGTCCGGCAGCTTTTTCGTCGCCGACTTGGGCTCAAACTTCTGCTCGGGCGATACGATTACCTCCGCAATCACCGCGCCTTTCGTGTCAAACACGTTCCCCAAAAATCTCCCCAGCTCCGCATTGTTTTCACATTTGAAATAGGGATAGCCGTAAGCATATGCCAGCTTCTCCATGGACGGAAACTCCAAATCTCCGCTTTCCGGCCCGATACCCACCAGCGGCGGTCCGAAAAAGTTGTTCTGGGACTGGCGGATGGAGTGATATCCCCCATTGTTGATTACAAAAATTTTGATCGGCAGCCGGTTTGTCAAAATGGTCTGCAGCTCCTGAAGATTCATCTGAATGCTGCCGTCTCCGGTCAGGCATACCAGCTCCCGATATCCGTTCGCCGCGCAGGCGCCGATAGCCGCGGGCAGGTCGTAGCCCATAGAGGCAATCGCCGAGTTGATGATAAACCGCTGCCCCTCCCGGATCACATAGGCATGGCTGCCCACGACGCAGGCCGAGCCGTTCCCCACTACCGTCACATAACCCTCCGGCAGATAGGTGGACAACTCCTTGATAAAGGCATATACGTTCGTATCCCTCGTATCGTTATAATGCTTCGGCTGCACCACCGGATATTTGATTCTCCAGTCCGTACAGGTGTCAATCCACTTTTTCTTCGGCTCAAGCTGCCCGTCGCCCAATCTGTCGTTGAGCGCGTCGATCACGTCTTTCACGTCCGCGCATATGGGCAGGTCAATATGCAGCGTGGGCTTTTTAAGCTCCTCTTTGTCCACGTCCACAACAATGGTGTACGCTTCCCTTGCCCATGCCTTCCAGTTGTAGCCCACCTGCCGGATGCTCAGCCTGCTTCCGAGAGAGAGCACCAAGTCGCTGTTCTGCACTGCAAAATTGCCCGGCCTGTCTCCGAAAATACCGGGGCGGCCGGCGTAAAGCGGGTCGTCGTCCGTCATCAGATCTATGCTGTTCCATGTTGTCACAACGGGAATATTCAGCTTTCTTATAAGCCTTTGGAAACCCTCAAAGGCTCCTGCATAGCGAATTGCGCTGCCCGCGTTCAGCACGGGGCGCGCCGCCTGCTTAATCTTTTCAAGAATCGCGTCTATGTCTGCCTCGGAAACAGGCTTCGGCCTCTCGCTCTCACATTCCTTCGGGTCAAAGCCGATAAGCTCGTCCGTTTCGATATAGCTGCCCTGCACATTCAAAGGAATATCGAGCCAGCACGGCCCCGGTCTCCCTGTCTTGGCCAGATACAGCGCTTTCTCAAGACAGTATCTGATGCTGGCCGGGTCGATCACCATTTCGCAATACTTGGTCATGCAGCTGACAGCTTTCGTAATCTCAAACTCCTGATCCCCCATCGCCCGGAGGCTGCATCCGCTGCCGTGCGCCGTCGTGTCATAGCGCACCTGACCGGAGATCACCAGCATGGGAATCGAATCCAGCCAACCGCCGACGACGCCCGTAATGGCGTTCGTGCCTCCCGGGCCTGTCGTCACGCAAAGCAGCGCTATCTTGTTATGGATACGCGCATATGCCTCGGCGGCAATGGCGCTGGCCTGCTCGTGGTGGTTGTAAATCATATGCAGACCCTCTTGGTGCCCAAAGCCGTCGTTTAAGTGCATGGCCCCGCCTCCGGTCACCGTAAATCCCGTGTCTATTCCGTGCTCCACAAGGAATTCCGCAATATAATTCGATACTTTTTTCTTCATGGTTCGCCCCTTTCCGTTTTGCGTTACGCCTGCTCCAGCGCTTCCCGAATGGTCTTTGCCATGTAGTCTGTCATCTCGTCCGTCATACCCGGATACACGCCCACCCAGAAGGTGTCGTTCATAATCCTGTCCGTATTGGTAAGCTCTCCCACAACCCTGTAGCCCTTGCCCGACGCTCTCATTTCATCAAAACACGGGTGCTTGATCAGATTGCCGGAAAAGAGCATTCTCGTCTGTACCCCATGGCCTTCGATATATCCTACGACCTTCTTCCGGTCAATTCCCTCTTTTACGGTCATCATAAAACCGAACCAGCTGGGACGTGAATCGGGGCAAGGCTCCGGCAAAATCAGCTTATCCTCCGTTCCGCGGAGCGCCGCCTTCAGTCTGTCAAAATTATGCCGGCGTCTCTCCACAAAAGACGGGAATTTCTTGATCTGCGCGCAGCCCACGGCGGCCTGCATGTCCGTCGCCTTCAGGTTGTAGCCAAAGTGGGAATATACATATTTATGGTCGTAGCCCAGCGGCAGCTCCCCGTACTGTCTGTCAAACCGGTGTCCGCAAAGGTTGTCATGACCCGACGGGCAAGAGCAGTCGCGGCCCCAGTCCCGAAGAGAGCGCACAATTTTATGCAGCAGCGGATTGTCCGTATAGACGGCGCCGCCCTCGCCCATCGTCATGTGATGGGGGGGGTAGAAGCTGGATGTGCCGATGTCTCCCACCGTTCCCGTCAGCTTTGTTTCGCCGTTTATCGTATATTCGGAGCCCAGCGCGTCACAGTTGTCCTCAATGAGCCACAGCCCGTGTGCGTCGCAAAAAGCCTTTACCGCTTTCAGATCGAAGGGATTTCCCAGCGTGTGGGCGATCATGACCGCCTTTGTCCTTTCGGAATACGCCTCCTCCAGCTTTGTCACGTCGATATTATATTGCGGAATCGTCACGTCCACAAACACCGGCGCCGCTCCGTACTGAAGCATCGGCGTCACCGTGGTGGGAAATCCCGCCGCAACCGTAATCACCTCGTCGCCGGGCAGCACTCTCCTGTCCTCCAACAGCGGCGACGTCAGCGTCATAAACGCCAGCAGATTCGCCGACGATCCTGAGTTTACGAGAGAGCAGAACCGAATGCCCAAATAGTCCGCGAAGGCTCTCTCGAATTCATCCGTATACCGCCCTGCCGTCAGCCAGAATTCCAGCGCGCTGTCCACCAGATTCACCATTTCCTCATGGTCATATACGCGCGAGGCATAGGCTATTCTGTCGCCCTTTTTAAATTCCTTCTTCTGATTGTGAAACGTATCGCAGTACTCGCTGACCGCGCTCAATATCTGCTTTTTCGCCTCTTCTTCGCTCATATGCTCAAACATATCGGTCCTCCTGTATTTTCAAAAATTCGTCTATCTGCCTGTCCATCAGAGCGGGTATATCCTGCTGCCCAAAGTAAGCCTCCGCCCACTCCACGGTTTTCTCAATCGCCTGCTCCACATTCCACCCGGGTTTCCATCCAAACACCGTCTTGATGCGGGAGCAGTCCAGCTTTAAGAAATTTGCCTCATGCGGCCCTCCGTCGTGCCTGTTGATCCACGACATTCCCTTTCCCCATTTTTTGCAAAACAATTCGACCAAGTCTCCCGTCGTCACACAATCCCTGTCGTCAGGACCGACATTGTAATATCCGGCGTACTTATTGTCTTCAAACTGCTTCGCCGCTATCATGAGATAGACGTAAAGCGGCTCCAGAACATGCTGATAGGGCCGTGTGGAATAGGGGTTCCGCACCACAATCGGCTCTCTTTTCTCCGCCGCGCGGATGCAGTCCGGAATGATCCGGTCGTCCGCAAAATCGCCGCCGCCGATCACATTGCCCGCCCGGCAGGTGGAAATCGCCGTATTTCCGTCAGTAAAAAAAGAACTCCTGTAGCTGTGGGTTACCAGTTCAGAGCATGACTTGCTGTTGGAATAGGGGTCATATCCGTCGAGCGGATCCGTTTCCCGGTAGCCCCACTCCCATTCATTATTTTGATATACTTTATCGGTCGTGACATTCAAAAACGATTTGACGCAGGGGTTTTCGCGCACGCATTCCAATATGTTGACCGTTCCCATCACGTTTGTCTCGTATGTATAATGCGGCTCCTTGTACGATGTCCTGACAATGGGCTGCGCGGCGAGATGCAGCACAATCTCCGGCTGAAATTCCCGAAACACAGTTTGCATGCGCTCCAGATCCCGCACATCGCCTGTAACGGAACGCATTTGCTCTTCCGCGCCGCACAAAGCAAACAGATTAGGCTGCGTCGGCGCAGGAAGCGAATAGCCGCAGACCGCCGCGCCGTACTTTATGAGAACACGGCAGAGCCATGAGCCCTTAAAGCCCGTATGCCCCGTAACGAGAACCTTCTTTCCTTTATAAAAGCTCAAATCAAACAATTCCCCGCTCCTTACTTCCATGTTTTCCACGGCGCGCTGCCGGACGCCCACAGCTCCTCCAGCTTCTGCTTTTCACGCTGGGTATCCATGCACTGCCAGAACCCTTCATGCAAATAGGCCATAAGCTGCCCGTCGGCTGCCAGATTCTGCAACGGCTTCTGCTCCAACACAGTGCTGTCGCCCTCTGTGATATAATCAAACACCTTTGGCTCACACACCATGTAGCCTCCGTTGATGACCGCGCCGTCCATTTTTGACTTTTCCCGGAATCCGTCTATCTTTCCGCTTTCGTTCACATCAAGCACACCAAATCTCTGATTTGTGCTGATGGCGGTCAGCGTCGCCAGCTTGCCATGCTGCCTGTGGAATTCCAGAAGCTTTCTGATATCAACATCAGACACGCCGTCGCCGTAGGTCAGCATAAACGTCTCGTCCCCCACATACGGCTGAATCCGTTTCACGCGCCCGCCGGTCATGGTGTTCAGCCCCGTATCCACCAGCGTAACCTTCCATGGCTCCGACACGTTGTTATGCACCGTCATTTTATTTTCTTTTGTGAAATCAAAGGTGACGTCGCTCGTATGCAGATAGTAGTCTGCAAACCACTCTTTGATGACATGCTGCTTATATCCACAGCAGATAATAAACTCATTCAACCCACATGCGGAATATTCCTTCATAATATGCCACAGTATGGGCTTCTCCCCTATTTCAATCATGGGCTTGGGCTTTAAATGGCTCTCCTCGCTGATTCTTGTCCCAAAACCGCCTGCCAAAATCACTACTTTCATACACACCCTCCGCTCAACTTAAATTGGAAACCGCTGTTTCTAACAGATACTCCTCTGCAGCGTTCTCTTTTACAGCTTCCGCCGTCCTCTCTCCAAATTTGTCCAGAAGCTCCTCTTCTGACATTTGATCCAGCTGTCCAATATCCAGAATGCCCTCTTTTTCAATGATGGCGTCAACCACAGCGCCGTACAAAGCTCTCTTATTATATATGGACATATTATAGCTTGTCTCTTCACTTTTTGTCAATTTCATGAACTCTTTCACAAGGCGCTCCCTGCTGATCCCCGCTTTTCGTGCATACGCTCCGATCGGATCCGCATGTTCCGCCGCAGCGCCCTCCCATGACGAGTTGTCTGCCACGGCGTCCAGCAGCTTTTCTCCGGCCCAGTTTCTTTCCAGCTTTTCCATCAGCGCCTTCGTGCGGATTTTCTCTTCATATTCCTTCACCGTTTCGCATCCGCGGTTGTTTCGCACCCATTCGTCCGTCAGTTCGGGAAGGGTCTCGCTGATAAAGAGTATTTCGCAGTCGAGCTGCACAGTCTTTCCCGCCAAATGCGGGTCGTTCGCATAGTCGTCGGGGAAGGTACATTCCACGCGCACCGTCTCGCCTGCACGGGCGCCGATCAGCGCCTCCTCAACGCCGTCCACTAAGCCGCCCGCGCCGATCTGCACTGTTTTATTCCGCTTTCCGTCAAAGGTAAAGTCCTGCGGATAGAACGCGCCGTCCACATAGAAGCCGAAGGCTATCGCCGCAGTGTCGCCCTCCTCTATCCTGTCGTGGCTCTTCTCCGGTTCTTTTCCATCTTTTTTTCTGTCCTTCAAAACCGCTCGGTGCAGCTCCTCGTCGCTTAACGACACATCGCCCGCCAGCGTTGCCGTGCGGTAGTCCGCTACCTTCAGTCCATCTTCCTCTATGGCATATCCGCCGCCGATTGATGCCGTCACCGTATCGTTCTTTTCCCACGGCTCTCCTGCATCCGCCTTTCGGAGCAGCCGATAGTAGGGCATGGCTCCCCAGCTCTCCTCATATATCTGCTCCTCTCCGATGTAGTAATACTGCCCCAGCTGTTCTAAAACAGCGCTTTTCTCTATGTCAAAAAACGGCAGGAAAAACACCACTGCTCTGTCGCCCATTTTCTCCAGCGCCGCCCTTACGCCGCTGTCGTCATCACGGCTCGGCGCCGTCGTCAAACCGGCCACGCTGTTTGAGCCTATCGTCGAAATTTTTACAGCGCTTTCCGTCTTTCTGGGTGTGCGCCGTCCCCCCGATTCGTCCCAGTACAGTGTGTATTTGCCCGAATTGCCGCCGACCTGCACCACGGCCGTCTGGTTTCCCGCCAGAATGACCGTATCCCCCTCCTCGTATTCCGTCTCCTTCAGCATGGCGTCGAGCGCCCTGTCAATCCACGT
>QAKS01000019.1 GCA_003343685.1 Clostridiales bacterium
TTTTTGACCATATACAGTATTGTATTATTAACAAGCATTCATATCAATCTCGGCTCTGAGGTTGAAGTGCGGAAATTTAAAAGAATTATCTATACCTTTTTAATCACGCTGGTCACGGATATTTTCTGGGGGCTGGTGGAAGGAATTTTTATAGAACCTTCTCCTGTATTAAACGCAGCATTAAACGGAATCTCCATCAGTGCTGTTGCCGTCGGCTGCTATTTTTGGTATAAATTTATAGCCTATCGCCTGCAAGTAAAACTATTTAACAGAAAATGGTTCCAAATTTTAACAAAAATCCCCATTATTCTGATTGTGATTCTGGATATGATATCGGTATTTACAGGCTGGATATTCTCTATAGACGAGTATGATCACTATACAGTTGGGCCATTATTTTATCTGCAGTCTATTGTGTCATATGTTTATCTGTTGCTGCCGACCGTCCACGCACTGAGGCTTGCAATAAAGACGAGGTCAAGACATTCCCGGCGGGAATATCTGATTTACTCCGCCTATATGCTTCCTCCATTGCTGGCCGGACTTTTTGAGGATTTTGTGCCGAATGTCCCCGTGCTCTGTTTGAGCATGTTTATGGTTCTCCATATGTTATGCTTGCTGATACAGGATATGCAGATTTATAATGACGCCTTAACCGGGCTGAATAACCGTAGGCGGTTGGATCAGTTTTTGGAAGAACATTTGGAAATTTCTTCAAAAGACCGCCCTGTCAGCCTATTGCTGATGGATGTTAACGGTTTTAAAAAGATTAATGACAAGTTTGGTCATATCGAAGGAGATGCCGTCCTGAAGATGGTCGGCACAGTGCTGAAGTTGACAGCTGCCGATTTCGATGCATTTGCCGCGCGTTATGGAGGGGACGAGTTTTGTCTTGTCTTGCATAAGGCCGGCTGCGATCCCGCTGAGGTGAAAAATCAGCTGAACAGGCGTCTTGAAGAGGCGCAGGAGAGCCGGATGACCGGGAAATACCCCGTTTCCATCAGCATCGGCTATGTGGTTCAGGAAGCTCCGGAACAGGACATCAATCGTGTCATCCGGCTGGCAGACGAACAGCTCTATCGTGAAAAAAAGAAATGGCATGAGCTGAATGGAAAATAAGAGAGATTGCGGTAAAAAACAGCAGAAAAAGCAAAGCCCGTAATGAAAATGCGGCAGAGAAGAAGCCCGCATCCGTTTTCGGATGCGGACGTCAACTCCCCCTTTTTACTGCTGCGGTACGACGGCCTGAAAGACTAAGTCCTCCGTTCCGTCATTGATAAGCTGGTGGGCATGGCCTTTTTCGCAGTAGTGACACATTCCGGCGGAAAGGCGCTCTTCAATGCCGTCCGTAATGGCTTTTCCGCTGCCGCTCAGGATGAAAATCACTTCGCTGCCGGCCTCGTGCGTATGTTCGCCGATGGACGCGCCGGGAACGAGGCGACCGCGCAAAATTTTGTTTTTATCATCCACATACATTTTGGCGCAAAGCTGCTTTTCGCCGCCGTAAAAATTTCTGATTACCGTTTCTTTTATATTGTCAAAATCAACTATCATGCAAACCCTCCCCTGTCAAAAAACTTTCATATGACATTCACTATGCCATTGACGGCAAAAAATGTCAAGCGGGCTATTTTACCATTTGAAACGAAAAGAAAATCCCGCCCGTAAAGCGGGGCGGGACGAGAAGCGCACAGTCTGCCGCGGCGTATCCGCTCTAAGCGAAACGTCTGTTTCCATAGCCGATCTTACGGGTTTTGACGCTTTTCGACACCTTGTTGTCCTTATAGACCCTGCATCCGGTGCCGTTGTAACCGACGATGCTGCCCTTGCGTTTTGCCGTAATGGTTTTCTGGTAGTTGCGGCAGCCTTTGATCCGTCCGGCCTTGCCGTCGTTTTTGATATTCGTTCCGGCAATGCCTCCTGCATAGGCCTTCGCGCTGGCCTTAATCTTTGCGTAATTTCTGGACTGATAGATATAGCCGCCCTCGTTCTGCCCGCAAATTCCGCCTGCCGTTCCGCCGTATACATAGCCCTTGTTCTTACACAGACTTATTTTGCAGTCCTTTTTCGTCGCTTTGTCATAGGAGTTGAGAGCAGCAACGCCTCCGGAGTAGGAGTAGGTTCTCAACGCCGTTTTGACCGTTGCGGAGCTGGTGCAGGATTTGATATAGCGCACGTTTACAGCCGCAATGCCTCCCGCGATGCAGTAGCCCTCTTTCCCCATGGCGTAAACGGTTCCCGAAATGGAGCAGTTGCCGATCGTGCCGAAATTCCACCCTGCGATACCTCCTGCCAGACTGCCGGAGGGGGAGGTGTTACGGATATTCGCCTTCACAAGCTTTACGTTTTTGATCGTGCCCTCGTTTGCGCGGAACATAGCTGTGAGCCAGCCGGGGCTGTCTTCCCTGATGGTCAGGTTGGAAATGGTCTTTCTGCCGCCGTCAAAAACGCCCGCATAGGGCAGTCCCTTGTTTGCAACAGGACGGAAATCCACGCCGGACATGTCGATTGCCTTCGTGACCCGGAAGCAGTACGCCGGGTTCTCGTTGACATAGTCATAAACAGCGGCCAGCTGTTCCCCTGTAGAGATCAGAAAAGGATTTGCTTTTGAGCCGTCTCCGCCGTCAAAGGGAGTTCCGTCCTCAGCGGTCGCCCCCGCAAAGGGCGCAAACGTCAAAAGTGCCAGCAGAAATACCAATACAATACAAAGAGTTTTTTTCATTGTCGTTTCCTCCTCGTCAAAGAGAGAACTCATTTTTTATCATTATACAAAGAAATTCGTAAAAATACAACAATGACGGCAGAAAATGGGCGGACGGGGATAGAAGATGCTGTTGCCGACGGCGTTAAGGATAAGCCTTGCGCCTGACAACAGACATTACTTGGGTTTTGACATTTTTTTGTATACACTGTGTGCATATTCCGCATCTGAGGATACATTGTGAGAGGATGCGTTGATTTTCGGTGCGGCATCCGGCATATTCGGCCGGTCGACGGTTTTTCCGTCGACAGATGGGAACGCAATATCTCCGGTTTCCGGAAGTTCAATTTCCGTTCGGTCTCTGTTTTCAGTCTCGGCGGGGCGTTCGTCCGTCTGCACAGGACGATTGTGCTTGATTTCTTCCGCGTTCTCAGCGGCCTCTTTCGGCTGCGCCGCATGTTCGCGCTCTGTGCGCTCTCTTTTTTGCGTCTCCGCCTTTTCCGATTCGGTGGGCAATTTCCCGTATTGAGAAGATTTCATAAATACGGCGGTTGCACGGCTGATTGCATTTGCGCGGGCAAGCGCCATTACAGGATCGCGCCTGCTCTGCTCTACAACAGAAGCCAAGCGGTTCATACGGACGCGCTGAACATCCTCTTTGGTTTTGCAGTTTCTCAGCTCTTTTTCGTAGGCCTTGCGTTCCGCCGCAACCTGAACGGCCTTGGCATACATCTGTGGGTTCGTGCGCCTGAGCTCCTGAAGTTCGTCGTAAGAAAGCTCCTGTCCGGAGGTAAATTTTGTGATAAGCGCAGAGGAGTCGGAGGGCTTTTGTCCGCTTAACCGCTCCAGAAGCGTTCCCGTATCGGCATTCCATCTGTCTATTTGTTCCTGCATAGAGGCAGTGTGGGGGTTCGTTTTTGCCATTTCTTCATAAAAACCGGATTCTTTTCTCTGCTGATACAGACTGCTGCTTTTAATCTGCTGATCGTGTCCGATTCTGTTCATGCGCTGTGTGCTGATGAGTAAGGAATTAAGAGAAATGATATCCATTATGCAGTCTCCTGTCTGTCAAAGCTCCGAAGCCGTATTTCAGCTTCGGCCTTTTATCATATTTTTCATGCGTTCCGGTGAAAAAACCAAGTTTATTTTTTAACAGCCTACTACTCCGTTTATCGTGTGAATCCGAAAAAACTTTAGAAAAAATACTGCCCCCGGAAATTTCGGGCAAGCGGATTAAAAATTCTTATGCCTGCATATTTCCGAGGGTATGTATCTTTTTTATGCTGTTCGCGGGAAATCGGGCGGGAGGGGACGCGTTTATACCATCCATTTCATAACCGTCTTGAACGGTGCGCCCAAATCCTCGTTAAAGGCGTCGTTCATATCGGCTACGCTGCGCACCTCGTGAACCTCGCGGATGATCTTTTTCATCTTGCTCTGCATGGATATATCTGCCTCCAGCAGATCGCGGACCGTGATAAAATCGTCCTTCGTGCTGCGGCTTCTTCCCATGAGCATCAGTCCCTTTTCCAAAACCATGCGGGTCCGGATGGGTACGTTTTCCTCGCTGACGCCCATAAGCATCATGGTTGCCTCAGGGCGCACCATGTCTATCATGCTGTCGATGGCGTCCTCGCTGCCTCTGCCGCCTACACACTCAAAAGCGTGGTCGACGCGCAGGTCGGCGGGGATGCTGTCGGCCAGGAATACGTCGTCCGCAAAAGAGAAAAATTCCAGCTTCTGGGAATCCACGCCGACTACGTATACCTTGATGCCGGGGATCAGCGCCTTTAAAAACAGCGTTACAATATATCCCAGATTGCCGTCTCCAAATACGACGCATGACTCGCGCCGGCTGTGGGACGCCCGCATAAACGTCTTGATGGAATGAACCGCGACGCTCATAATCTCGCTCATTGCCGCCACATCGTCCTCAATCGACGTATAGGGAACGAGGCAGTTCGGGTCCATTGCGACATATTCCTGCATAAAGCCGTCGTAACCGCTGGCGCGGAAGCGGGAGCTGGAAAGGTAATTTGCGGTGATGGTATCGTCCTCAACGGACGGCTCCAGCGGAACGAGAAGAACCTTGTCCGCTTTTTGATATCTTCCGGTGGGGTCGCTTACAACCTGTCCGCACGCCTCGTGTATCAGCGCCATAGGCAGCTTTTTTTTCAGGGATTCCTTGCTGCGGAAGCCGTTGAAATACCGCTGATCCGCCGCACATATGGAAAGATATGTGGGGCGGACGACGACGTGCCTCTCCGAAAGAGAGATGCTCTGAAACTTGACGCTGATCTGTTTCGGCGCCACGAGCTGAAACACGTGGTTAATCATCGAGCACCTCCGACACCATCGCCTCTCCGATCTTCAGGTCGTAGGGCGTCGTCACCTTCATGTTGTAGGGTTCCCCTTCTACGATCTCTACCTTGCGGCCTGCCAGAACAAAAATCTTGCAGGCATCTGTGAGAATCTGCTTGTCCTCGTCAGACAGAGCGCCGTAGTCGTCCTCAAAGTATTTGATGCGAAAGCTCTGGGGCGTCTGTCCGCGCCAAAATTCGCTCCGCACGGGAATTTCATCCAGAAATCTGCCGTCCTTCGTGCGGACAATGGTGTCGTAGGCGGGAATTGCCGTGTCGCATACGCCGCTGCGTTCCGCGGCGGCAATGTTGTCCTCCAGAATCCGTGTAGAAACAAAGGGTCGGACAGCGTCGTGGCTGACAAGGATGCTCCCATCGTCTGCGCCCAGAGCCCGCATATGGGCGATGATGTTGGCGATGGTGCCGTTTCTGTCCGCGCCGCCTTCGATGACGACAATGCGGTCGTCCTCGCCGATATGCTTTTTCAAAATGTCGCGGGTGTGATCCACATAGCTTTTGACGCACCCGATGATGACCTTATCGAACTTGCCGCTCATGAGGAATTTTTCGACCGTGTGAACGATGATGGGCCGCTGCCCAAGCGTCAGGAACTGCTTGGGCAGCTCCGTATAGCCCATTCTCTTTCCTACTCCTCCCGCAAGTATACCTCCTGCTATCATAAAACCGGTTCCTCCTTCGCTGCTTTAAAATTCAATATGATCCGGATCGTTGCCGGAGGAGGGACACTGCTCCGGCGTAACGGCGTCAATAGCCGCCATATCCGCTTGGGATATCTCAAAGTCAAACACCTTGGCGTTATCCACTAGGCGTTCCCGCGTCACGGATTTGGGAATGGTGACGACGCCGTGCTGCAGACTCCAGCGAATGCACAGCTGTGCTACGGACTTTTTATATTTTGCCGCGATTTCCGCCAGCTTTTCTACCTTGAATACCCTGCCGCAGCCGAGGGGGCTGTAACCCTCAAGGGCAATGTCAAGCTCTTCGCAGTACGCCGCGGTATCCTCCTGCATACAGCCGGGATGGAACTCAATCTGGTTGATAGCCGGCTTTACCTTCGCCGTTGTCAGAAGCTCGTCGATATGGTGAGGCAGGAAGTTGCTGATGCCGATGGCGCGGACTCTGCCCTCTGCCAGCAGGGCCTCCATCGCCCTCCAGCTCTCCGCATTCTTGGCAATATAGTTGTCGTGGAATGCCGCCGGACGGGGCCAGTGTATGAGATACATGTCGAGGTAATCCGTCTGAAGGTCGAGAAGGGTCTTTTCAAAGGCAGCGATCGTTTCGTCATAGCCGCGGTCGTCGTTCCACAGCTTTCCTGTAAGAAAAATCGACTTTCTCTCTATGCCGCTCTGATCGAGCCCTTCGGCAATACCCCGGCCTACGCTCTTTTCGTTGCCGTAGACAGCGGCACAGTCGATATGTCTGTAGCCGGACATGATTGCGGACGCCACTGCCGTGGCGGTAAAGTCGTCGTCGGGCGACTGCCATGTGCCGTAGCCCAGCATCGGTATCTCTACGTCGTTGTTAAGGGTTTTTTTACCGTATAATGACAGCATTGTTTTTCTCCTTATCCTTTCTTATTTCCGTTTATGCTCCGTATAAAGCTTTGCTGCGCCGATACGAGAGTATTATACCACAGGTAACCGCCGAAAAAAAGCAGTGTTATTATGTTCACAAGGGAAAAACGCCATTTTTGGCGTGTTTTTGTCACATGCCTGCAAGCAGCGCGGGCAGTTCGCCAAGTTCGGATATTTCAGCCTCCGGGACGATGCTGCTCCGGCCCGGAATACCGTCGCGGTTAAACCAGCAGGTGTGGATGCCCGCGCTCATGCCGCCCTGTATATCGGAGGTGAGGCTGTCGCCTACGATCACAGTGTTTTCGCGCCGGAAACCGGGAATTTTTTCAAAGCAGCGCTCAAAAAATGCGGGATCGGGCTTGTTCGCACCGAGCTGCTGAGAGAGAAAAATTTCCTTGAAATAGTGAGAGATTCCCGCGCTTTTTAATCGCCCCTGCTGCACCGCCGTCGTGCCGTTTGAGGCGAGATAGAGATCATAGACGGGATAGAGGGCTTCCAGCAGCTCGGGCGCACCCGGCATAAAAAAATGCCCGCAGGCAAGCCTCTTTTCATAGATATCTTTCATCTCCGCTGCAGAGCGATCCGCGCCGAGCTCCTCCAGCAGAAGCTCAAACCGACGGACAAGCGCCCGCTCCCGCGTCGTTTGTCCCTGCTCGATCAGCGCCCACTGCCCCGCGTTAATGGCGCTGTAGCGCGCTGCAATCCCGGGCTTTGGGTCAATGTGCATGTCCTGCAGTGTTCCCAAAATCGCCGCTTCCTCTGCCCGGTAAAAGTCGAGCAGCGTGTTGTCCAGATCCAGCAGGACTGTTTTAATCAAGCTTTTTTCCTCCCCGCGCCGAAAATCGCATCGGCTTGTTTTTTATAATATAGACAGCTTCTATGGTTCGGTAACGCCGGATCAGCCAAACAATCCCCACGGTGGAGGCGAGAGCAATGACGACGGCGCCTGCCGGAGGCGACAGGAAAAACAGGGGCCCGCTCACCCAAAAGGGAGTAGAATAAAGCTTCCACATACGCCCGACCTCTCGATTGTAGGAAGAAATGTCGCTCACCGTGTCCGGATCAACCACGGAACCGGACCCAAAGTGCATCGGACTGCTGCGGCGGGCCGCCGACAGTCCTATGACAACGAACATTCCGGCGCACAGCCATACGAGGGCGAGAAAAATAAAATCCCCTGCATCCATCGCTCAGACCTGCTTTCTCAGGTCGCGGGAGTCCAGCATGATAAACCAGGAGGATTCCGCGTCCAGAAGGCGGGAGATCACCTTTTCCGTATAGCGGTCCGCGAGAGAAGCCTTATCCATATTGGTGGCGAATACCGTCGGCAGGTGGTTCCGCCGACGCGCCTCAAGCAGGTCAAAGAGGTATTCCCGGGTCACGTTCTGGGTCATCTGCTCTGTGCCAAGGTCGTCTATGATCAGCAGCTTTGCGTTGTATATGGGCAAAACCGACGCCATCTCGCCCAAACGGTGAGCATGGAAATCGGAAAAGAGCGTAAAGGCGCCGATATACATGACGGAGCCTTCCTCTGTCTGTTCCGCACGCTTTGCGAGAGACGACAGCAAAAAAGTTTTGCCCACGCCGGAATATCCGGAAAGGGTGATGACGTCTCTGTCGCGGTACGCCGCAAAGCCCGTAAGCAGGTTTTTGAGCTTCTCCATCTTTTTTTTATTGTCAAACAGACTCAGGTCAAAGGCTTCAAAGGAGCCTGTCAGCGCATCTATGTCGTAGGCGCCGAACACGTCCGTATAAATGCGTTTTCTCATGCAGCCGCACATTTCGCCGTCCTTGAGATAGCCTGTGTCCCGGCACCGCCCGCACCGATAGGGAACGGCCGCATCCGGGTCGGGACAGCCGCCCGCCTCTTCCATTTGGCGCTCCGTCTCTGCAAGGAGAAGGTCGTTTGCCGCCGGATCAAAGGGCTCGCCGAAAAGGGCGGCGCGCATGGGCATAAGGAGCAGCTCCCGCCGCCGTTCGTCCAAGTCGGACAGGGGCGGTTGGCTGTTTTTTTGCCGCAGCCGTTCTATCTTTTGGCGGCGTTTTGCCTGCAAAAGGGAGTATTCCTCCATAATGTCCGCAATTGTCAATCAGTCCACCTCCGTTGGGTCGAGACCGCCCGCCGCTGCGTTCTCCCGCTCCATAAACCGGGGAGCGTTTTTCGGCGGCTGCTGTTTCGCAGTATGCAGAGCGTGGGCGGAGCGCGCTTCTTCGAGGGTCGATACCCCCGTTCGCTTCCAGTCTGTGAGCATCGTCTCCATGGCCTTAATGGGCAGCTTCATGCCGTATGCACATTCGGCGGCATACAGGACTACCTGACGGTTCATGCCGAAGCCTTCCGTAAAGCGCGTGTAGGCTGCAATGTCCCCGCCCGATACAGCCTTGTTGACGCCGGCCTTCTGGAGCATTTCGCGGACGTCGCGCTTGACTGTGGCCTCGCCGTCTAATCGAGCCTCGATCTCCCCCACTGTGTACAGTCCCTGTGACGCCCAGTCCCGGAGCAGCCTGTCCAGATAGTCCATGCTGCTGGCGCCGCGCTTTGTGGCCAGATCTGCCGCGAAGGACATCTCGGAAAGCGTAAAGCCGAGATCCTGCCATGTTTTGTACATTTCTCTTAATTTGTCGGTTACGCTTTTGCGGCCGAGGGGCAGCCTGTCCAGCAGAGCCTTGATCTCGTCGTCTCTTTTTTCGCCCTCCGTCATGCGCCGGCGCACCTTTGCCGGGGAAATATCTCCGGTCTCGCGCAGCTTTTTCAGCACGCCGTTTAAGTATTTCATTGTGGGATACTGGGCTCCCGTGGTGGCGGGCATGGCGGCCTCGATCGCCTCAAAGGAAAAGCCCCACTCCTCCGTCCACATGCGGAACAGCTCCTCCTCCTCCTGCGTTGGGAGGCGCCTGATGCCAAGCAGACGGAGCACGGCTTCTGCGGAGCTTTCCTCCAAAAGCTGCTTGATTTTAGACTCCGCGTCTGCCACTGTCGCCACGCCGTCCTTCCCCCAGCTTTTTGCGAGAGAGGTAATATAGCGCAGAGGTACGCGGTTTTTCGCCTTGTGGTTGTTTACCGCGTATTCGCAGAGCACGAGCATCACCTGACCCGACAGGCCGTTGAGTTCCATAGCGCGGTACAGCGTCTTATAGTTTTCAAAGGTAAGAGTTCTGTCTCCAAAGGTTTTCTGGAGCAGCCCGTTCAGATCGGCATTGTTGTACACGGGGCTGTCTTTCGCCACAAGCTCGCGGACGGGAGTGGTGTAGGCATAGCCGCCGCCCACATCCGCGTCCAGCAGACCCGCTGCCGAAAGCTCGTCCAGCCCGCGGATGACGTCCTGTCGGCTCATTTCCAGCTCCGCCGTAATTTGATCCAGTTCCGCCCCTGTCCGCAGCAGTCCATAGAGATACAGGCGCGCGCACCCGTCCGGAAGGGAGAGCAGCTTTTCCGCCGCCTCTTTCGGCACCGAAACCATGTCGATCTGTTGTTTGTTAAACGATATCACCCGTCTGCTCCTCCGAAGGGCGGAAAATTATCCAAGCGCCCTTTCCAGCTTTTCGATAGACACGTCCATGCGGCGGAGCGTCTCATCTTTTCCCAAAAGCTCTGCCACATCTGTCGCGCCGCCCGGCGTCACAGATACGCCGCAGACGGCGATGCGAACGGGCCAAAGCACCTTGCCGTTTTTCTCTCCCAGTTTTTCCGCAAGGTTTGTCAGCACCGGATACAAAGCCGCGCCGGAGAAGTCCTCTGCCGCGCCGAGCGCTTCCCTTGCCGCCTTCAAAATAGGCAGGGAGGACTCGGGCGTGGACTTCATCTTTTTGTGGTTATAAAGGGCGACGTCGTAGTCGGGCATTTCCGCGAGGAAGGCCACCTTGTCCGGAATCTGCGAGAACAGTTCGAGACGGGGCTGGATCAGGGCGCAGATTTTTGCCGTATCAAACTCTGTGCCGATGGCCTGTTCAATGTAGGGACGGGCCTTTTCCAAAAAAGCCTCCGGGCTCATGCGGCGGATATATTCGCCGTTCATCCAGGTGAGCTTCTCAACGTCGAATACTGCCGGGCTTTTGTTGAGGCGGGAGGTGTCGAAAATCTCTGCCAGCTCGTTCAGGGAGAAAATTTCCTCCTCTCCCTCCGGACTCCAGCCCAAAAGGGCGATATAGTTGATGATGGCTTCTTTCAGATAGCCTTTGTTTATAAAGTCCTCATAGGAGGCGTCTCCATAGCGCTTGGAGAGCTTTCTCTGCTTGTCCTTCATGACCGGCGGCAGATGGATATACTCGGGCCGCTGCCAGCCGAAGGCGTCGTAAAGCAGGTTGTATTTGGGCGTTGACGACAGATATTCCTGCCCGCGAATGACGTGCGTAATGCCCATCAGGTGGTCATCCACGACGTTTGCCAGATTGTAGGTGGGCCAGCCGTCGGACTTAATGAGGATGTTGTCCTCCATGTCGCTTACGGGCACGGAGATATGACCGTATACGAGATCGTCGTAGTCGCAGGCGCCTTCGCCGCGGATGTTCTGGCGGATGACCCAGCTCTCGCCTGCGTCCAGCTTCTGCTGAATCTCCTCTTTGGAGAGAGAGAGGCAGTGCTTGTCGTATTTTGCTACTCTGCCCTCAGCCTGCGCCTCTGTTCGCAGGCTGTCCAAACGGTCCTTATCGCAGAAGCAGTAATAGGCGTCGCCCTGCTCGACGAGCTGCAAGGCGTACTGCAAATACAATTCCTTCCGCTCGCTCTGAATGTAGGGGCCGAAATCGCCGCCCACATCCGGGCCTTCGTCATAGGTAAGACCCGTATCCTTAAGTGTGCGGTAAATCAGGTCGCAGGCGCCGTCTACAAGGCGCTCCCTGTCCGTATCCTCAATGCGCAGCACAAAGCTGCCGCCGTTTTTTCTGGCAAAGAGCCAGCTGTAAAGCGCCGTGCGCAGGCCGCCGATATGCAGGTAGCCCGTGGGGCTGGGCGCGAATCTCGTTTTGATCATTGTCGTTTCTCCTCTTATTTGAGCGTTTTTGAAAAGCTGTCCTTCAGACCCACGATCATGTTGAACACGGGCTTTTCCGGCGTGAATTCCTTTTCATCGGCTGCAAAGTAGCCCATGCGCATAAACTGAAAGCGGTCTGATGCCTTTGCCGTTTTGATGTGCGGCTCCAAAAAGGAAGAGAGCGTCTCAAGAGAATTTTCGTTGATACGCTCGGAAAAGTCGCGCCCGCTTTCCTCGTCGTCGTCCAAAAGGTAGTCGTAAATGCGCACAACGGCGGGGATAGCCGTTTTGGCGTCCACCCAGTGGAGCGTGCCTTTGACCTTTCGGTTGCTGCCCTCCATGCCGCTTTTGGATGTGGGGTCATACTCGCAGCGGATCAGCGTCACGTTGCCGTTTTCGTCTGCCTCATAACCGATGCATTTGATGATATAGGCATTTTTCAGCCGAACTTCCTTGCCCACGGCAAGGCGGAAATATTTCTTGTTGGGAGCCTCGGGCATGAAATCGTCCCGCTCGATGAAAAGCTCTCCGGAGAAGGGGACCTCATGGACAGTGGAGTTCTCCCGGGGGAGGTCTTCGGCAGTCATCATCTCCGTCCTATCCTCCGGATAGTTTTCGATAACGAGCTTAACGGGGCGCAGAACGCCCATGACGCGCGGCGCCGTTTCGTTCAATTCTTCTCGGACGCAATGCTCCAAAAGGCGCACGTCCACCGTGCTGTTTGCCTTGGATACGCCGATGCGTGAGCAGAAGTCGCGGATGGAGGAGGGGGTATAGCCGCGCCGCCTCATGCCCGACAGCGTGGGCATCCGCGGGTCGTCCCAGCCGGATACGGCGCCGTCGTCTACAAGGCGCTTTAGGTAGCGCTTGCTCATGATCGTCCGCGTCAGGCCCAGGCGGGCGAACTCATACTGATGGGGCGCGCAGTCCACGCCGCAGTTTTCCACAACCCAGTCATACAGTGGGCGGTGATCTTCAAACTCCAGCGTACAGATGGAGTGGGTGATGTGCTCGTGGACGTCCTCCAGCGGATGGGCAAAGTCATACATGGGATAGATGCACCACTGATCTCCCGTTCTGTGGTGATGCGTGTGAGAAATGCGGTAGATCACAGGGTCGCGCATATTCAGGTTGGGAGAGGCCATGTCAATTTTCGCCCGCAGAACCTTTTCGCCGTCGGCAAATTCGCCCGCGCGCATTCTGCGGAACAGGTCAAGATTTTCCTCCGCGCTTCTGCCGCGGAAGGGGCTTTCCTTTCCCGGCTCGGTTAGAGTGCCGCGGAAAGCACGGATGTCGTCGGCGGAGAGGTCGCAAACAAAGGCAAGGCCTTTTTTGATGAGCGTTTCCGCACAGTCGTACATAAAATCGAAGTAGTCGCTGGCGTAGAGTTTGTCGTTCCATTCAAAGCCGAGCCATTTGATATCCCGCTCGATGCTCTCCACGTATTCGACGTCTTCCTTTGTGGGGTTGGTGTCGTCATACCGCAGGTTGCACCGTCCGCCGTACTGAGCCGCGAGGCCGAAGTTCAGGCAGATGGATTTGGCGTGGCCGATATGCAGATAGCCGTTCGGCTCCGGGGGGAAGCGCGTGATGATTTCCCGGTGCCGCCCTGCCGCAAGATCGGCGTCTATAATATCCTCTAAAAAGTTGCGTGATGCTGTCGTTTCGTTATCCATAATATCCCTTTCGTATCCGCCGCGCGGCATACCCCGCGCATTTTAATTAATCATACTGCATTTTTGCCCTTTTTTCAAGCGGGACGCACAGCGTCCTTTATCCGTTGCGAAAGGTATAACGTAACAGAGAATTTATTACTCGACCGAAAGTCTGCCGCAAAGAGACGGGCAAATGCCCGTTCCGCCGCTGCGGTAATGTGGTTTTGCCGCGCCCGTTTCGTCCCACAAGGCCGAGTCTCCACGACGTGTCACAGGAAAAAGAGGCGTTTTCAAAAATGTTGTCCCAGCTGCCCTCGTATGCAAATGTGAGGCTGCTGACATTGATTGTCGACATCTGTTATCACTCCTTTGAAAAAAGAAAGAGGCCGCAGGAAAGAATTTTCCTGCGGCCTCATTGGTTTTTCGGGAGCTGTGCCGCGCATACAGGCGCGCTGCCGCTGCTGCGCACAAAGAAACACGGCGCTGTGGATATTCATACAAATTCTTTCCTGCTTTACTGTAGGCTTCCGGTGCTTTGGCGGTTTCCCTGCGGCGGGTGCAAAAAGCGGAGCGAAGCGTCCGTCTGTTTTTCGCCGCAGTGTGCCGGGATCCGATGGCCTGTTTTGAATGGTTAGCGGGAAAGATTGCGCATGTTTTTGTCTGTTTCTCCTGTCGTTGTAATTTGCTTTGTTCTAACGTATTCCGGCTGGGCTGTCAATCTGCCGGAAAGTTAATTATATTTCTGTTGCGCTGCGGCAATT
>QAKS01000114.1 GCA_003343685.1 Clostridiales bacterium
GTCTCGCTCTCTACATGTATCCCCGCTTCAGCCGCCTTTTTGCAGAACCGCCCCAACTCTTCCACCGTCTGCTCAAACGTCTCGTCATCAGTGATTTCGTTCCCCCAGAACTGCGGAATCATAACGTCGTCTATCTTCATATATTTCGCAATTTCAAGGCCCAGTTCCATCGTCTCCTGCGCTATTTTATACTGTTCAGAGCCGCGCGGCTTTACAAAGCCGTTGACCATTAAATCGTTCAGCACAATAGAGGGAAATTGTATGCCGTATTTCTCTCCATCCTCCAGATAGGCGTCTCTGATGCTTTTTTGGCTCATATAATATCCCTTTGCATAGGCGCCCACTTCCAGCTGCATACCGTCAAAGCCCATCTCCGCAACATGCCTGATGGCGTAAATGCCTTCTCCGGGCAAGGCCCACTGCGTAATACCATATTGTATCATATTGTTTCTCCTTCCCTTTAATCCGGTTTTAAAAAAGCGGGAACAGATCAAAAATTGCTGAGCTGGTCCCGTAAAAATAAAATTCGGTTGACCGTCCCTATCTTATTCAGACAACATTTCTTTCAAAGATTCGCAAAGGCTTTTTACAATCAGCGCACACGAAGTTGCACCCGCGTCCAGAATCCCTCTGGAACGCTCTCCAAGCCTGCTGGCCCTTCCGAATTTTGCCACAAGATCCTTTGTTCTGTCCCTGCCCGCTTCAGCAACGGCAGCACACTCGCTCAGCGCCTCCGTAAAATCTCTGTTTTCCTCCACGGATTTTTTAAGAGAGTCCTTTGCGGGGATAATGACGTCCATCAGCGTCTTATCACCCTCTCTGGCGTCAACAATCTCGGCAAGGCCTTCGTATGCGGCATTCATCATGTCGGCGAAATTGGCAAGATCAATCTCTTCATGTGCCGTTTCGCCCATTTCCATAAATACCGTTCCGTAAATCGGCCCCATCGAGCCGCCGATCTCGGACATCAAAATATCCCCCAGCGTTTCCATTGCCTCGGACATCGAGCAGTCCTGCTCCGCGATTCTCTCACCGCAGATCGTGAACCCCTTGTTCATATTGATGCCGTGATCTCCGTCGCCGATGGCGCCGTCAACCTCGCTCAGATACTCCTTATTGTCCTGAATTGTCTTAACGAGCCGTTCTACAACGAATTTTCCTTCACTGTTTTTTATTACCGCCATACCTGTATACCTCCTTACAGCTGCACCAGCCCAACACAGTCCGCCTCCATGTCGATCAGTTCTTTCAGCTCGTCGTCCAGCTTCATCATGGTAAGCGTCGCTCCCATCATTTCGAGCGATGTAAACAGACTTCCCACATAAACCTTGTACGGCCTGATGCCCTTCTCCTCCAGAATTTTCGCTATTTCACCGTAAAGAATATACTGCTCCATCATTGTCGTCGCGCCCAATCCGGACACCAGAACTACGACCTCGTCTCCCGCATGGAAGAAGTCTTCCGTATCTATTATCGCGTACATTCTCTCCGCTATTTTATCCGCCGTTTCCAAATCTGCGACAGCAACGCCCGGTTCGCCGTGATGCCCGATGCCAACCTCCATTTTACCGTCTTCAATGGTAAAATTTTCGTGTCCCACAGCCGGAATCACACAGGATGTGAGGCCAACGCCAATGCTCTTTGTATTGTCTATGGCCTTCTGTGCCGCCGCGATAACGCCGTCCAGATCTGCTCCCTTGGCCGCCATTGCACCGCCGCACTTCCACATCAGTATCTCTCCCGCAACGCCGCGGCGCTTGTCCGTCGCGTCCTTTCCGGCAGAGGCCACGTCATCATTGGCTACCACCGTTTTTACGGTAATGCCCTCCTTCGCAGCCTTGCGGACGGCCATTTTGACATTCATATTGTCGCCGGCATAATTGCCGTACAGAACCGCTACGCCCTTGCCCTGATCTGCCGCTTTAATGGCGTCCAGAAAAGCCTTCGCTGTCGGCGATGAGAAAATCTCCCCCACGGCGACCGCGTCCAGCATATTTCTTCCCGTATAACCAAGAAACGCAGGCTCATGTCCGGAGCCTCCGCCGGTAACGACGCCTACCTTCGCCGTTTCATACCGGCAAATGGATTTAACCACTCTCGAATTTTCACCGTCTATCGCTATTCTGTCGGAATGCGCTTTTACGATACCTACCAGCATATCCTCCACAACACGATCCGGATTATTGATTATTCTCTGCATAGTGCTCCTTTCCTTTTGTGCAATCTCTTTTCCTACTCTACATTTCTATGGCGTTTGGACATCTTTTCAAACGTAAGGCCGGGATCTTCGTCTACTATTTTCATAACGATCAGGTCGCAAATGATAAGCAGACACTGCTCAAACAAATTCCCCATCGGCTGAATCGACGGCACTACGTCGTCCTTCCCCAGATATACACAGGCCGGAATAAACAGCACAAAATCCGCTGCCTTGACTGCGTCGCCGCTGGGCGAACCGGTAATCACAGCAATTTCCGCCCCGTTGTCCTTCGCCCTTTCGCACACATATTTAATGTGGCCGATAGATCCGCCGCCGTTCGTGGCCACCAACAGATCGCCTTTACCGATAGACGGCGTCGTATCATCCCAAATCCAATGCACCTCTTTGCCCATGTGCATCATGCGCATGGCGAACGCGCGGGTTGCCATGCCCTCTCTGCCTACGCCGATAAAAAACAGTCTGTCGTGGCGCTTCAGCAGGTCTATAAAACCGTCGACCATCTCTGCATCGAGCCTGTCAAACACCGCTTCGTACTCGGCTATGATCTGTTTTCCTGTGGCTTTAATATCCATCTTCGGCCTCCCGCTATTTCTTTTTGCTTTGCTCATACTGCATTTGCAGCAGCTTTTTTTGCTTCTTCACGTCCAGATAGTCGATCAGCATGTTAATGAACAATAACAGCAGCAGCATCAATCCCCAAATCATTTTCTTTGAATAGGGTGTAAACTGCCAGATTGTAAAGGAACTCTGAAGCATCTGTATGCAAACAAGCGCCAGCAGAATGCCTACGACCTTTCCCTTGCCGCCCGAGGGGCTGATTCCGGCCAATACGGCAACCAGAATTGCTTGGAGCAGATAAGTATCTCCGTAGCCGCATTTGACAGAGTTCACACGCGCACCGATCATCAGACCCGCAACACCTGCGCAAAAGCCCGCCATAGCGTAAATGATAATGATACTCTTTTCGTTGTTGACAGCGGAAAAACGTGCGGCAGTGTGATTCTCGCCTATCATATAGATTTTTCTGCCGAAGCCCGTCCTTCCCATAATAAAGATAATCACGACGGCAATCACGATAAACACGATAAACAGCAGCGGTATACCGGCCATTGTCGCCGTCCCCATCAGCGTAAAATCCTGCGGAAAACCGCTGACGCCGTTTCCGCCGCTGGCGGCCATTGCAATGCCGTTATACAGCGTCATTGTGCCTAGCGTCGCAATGATGGGGTTGACCGATACCTTCGCAATCAATATACCGTTGATTACTCCCGCTGCGGTCGCCACCAGCAAAGAAACCACGATGGCGATTACGATAACCGGCCCGTCTCCCAGAGATTCCCTCAGCGCCATATCCGACAGTATAAACGCGCCCATCATGGCCGACATGTTGGCGTTCGCTACAATTCCCAGATCAATCCCGCCAAGCAGCATTACAAGACCCATTCCGAGAGATAACATAGCAAACTCAGACAGCTGGAATGCCATGCTTTGAAAACTCATCCCGTTAAAAATCTTGTCGCCCAGACCGATCGCCAAAAACAACAGGACGGCAATCGTAAGCCCTATTAATATGGTAAGCGTCATATCTCGCCTCATCGCGGCTTTTAATTTCTCCATAACTATTCCTCCGATTCTATTTTAATCCGCTGCCCTATTCAGTAAAAATGAACATGTTCCTGTTCTTTTTCCTCTCCTGATAGGACGTTACGATAATACTGAAAAGCAGAACTGCTCCAAGGAACAGGTCGTTCCAGGAGGACGACAAGCCCATAAACACCAGTGTCTGGTTGAACAAATACATAATCGTCACACCTAACACCGTGCCGAATAATGTGCCGTGTCCGCCCGTTGCCTTCGCCCCGCCGATGATAACGGCTGCAATAATTCCCAATTCCTCACCTACCATCGAAACCGGATTGCAGG
The DNA here is from genome assembly GCA_003343685.1 of Clostridiales bacterium. Taxonomy (GTDB): domain Bacteria; phylum Bacillota; class Clostridia; order Christensenellales; family Christensenellaceae; genus QAKS01. The sequence continues at coordinate 4,145 of QAKS01000114.1, forward strand.
CGTTTACCACAGAGATGCTCAGCATTCCGTACAGCGCCCCTAAGATTCCCATATAGATATAGATAAACAAATGCGTCTTCCAAATATTGAATCCTGCACGGCGCGCCGCCTCAGAGGAACACCCAAGTGCAAAAATACTGCGTCCGAGCATTGTTTTATACATGATAAACCATGTCAAAATGCCCACCACTAATACGAACAGTATGGTCACGGAAAGACCCATCAGCGTTCCGTAGCTGTCTTCCATTGTAAACAGTCTGGACATGCTGAACTCCGTCATGGACTTGGGGATATCCACCGATCCAATGTTTTTCGTTCCGATAAACGTCAGCAGAAAACCCTGATAAATACTCGATGTGCCTAAGGTTATGATGAACGGCTCCATCTTTGTAACATGGATCAGCGCCGCATTGATCGCACCTAAAACAGCGCCCACCAGTATTGCGATGACAAAGCCGAACAGCAGATTGTCGACACCCGTATTGATCATTGTGGTAATGGCTACATAGCCGGAGAAAATTCCGACTGCCGTAAACGATACGTCTATACCGCCCGAAATGATGACAAGCAGCAGGCCAAAGCTGACCACAAGCGTCGGCGCAGATGACTTCACCAGATCGAACAGTGTTGCCAAGCTGAAAAATTCAGTGTTGACGCAGGTAACCACGATGCTGTACAGGATAATGATGATGAGAAGAAATTTTTCCGTATTTAAAGTAAATTTTTTTCCGCCCAGTTTGTTCTGTTTGCTGCTCATACCGCTTTTTCCTCCCCACTGTTTTTGGCTGTCAGCGAGCTGATAACAGTACTGATCTTCTTGCCTGCACCGTCCTCGCGCATCACATCTTCTCCAAACTCCTGAATAATCTCACCGTCGAACATGACCGCCACCCTGTTGCAGTTGGCCACGATTTCCTCCACCTCGTCGGAAATCATGATAATTGCCACGCCCTCGTCGGCCAGCTTCTGAATATGTTCGTAAATCTCCGATTTGGAGCCGATGTCCACGCCGACAGTAGGCGTGTCAAGAATAAATACTCTCGGAGTCGCGGCAACCCATTTTCCCAGCACTACCTTCTGTTGGTTGCCGCCGGACAGCGTCTTAATCAGCGTCCGGGCATTGGGTATTTTTACTCTGAACCTGTCTATCGTGTTCTGCGCCAGTTCTCCTCGTTTTTTGTTGTCCAAAATCCCGATTCCGTTTGTCATGTGGTCCAAAATGGCCGCGGAAACATTATCGGTTAAATCTTTTTGCAGCAAAAGCCCCTGCGTTCCTCTGTCCTCCGGCAGCAGGGCAATTCCCTTTCCGATCGCATCAACAGGGCTCTTGATCCTTGCTTTTTTCCCGTCCAAATAGATCTCCCCCGCATCGGCCGGATTCAGGCCGAATACCGAAAGAGCCATTTCGGTTCTGCCCGATCCGAGCAGCCCCGTAAGGCCAAGGATATCTCCCTGCCGGACGTCCAGATTGATATTATTGAACTGTCCTTTTTTTGTCAGCCCCTTTATCTGTAAAACCGTTTTGTTATCTTCCCTGTCTTTTCTGATATAATGCTTATACGCAACTTCTCTGCCCGTCATATAGTAGATGAGCTTTTTCATATCCATATCTTCCGAAGAGATATCCGCCACGTGCTTTCCGTCACGGAATACCGTAATAGAGTCTGCCACCGACATGACTTCATCCAGCTTATGGCTGATAAATACCACGGCAATCCCTTTTTCCTTCAGCTTCAGAACGATTTGCAGCAGCCTCTGAATTTCCTTATTGGTAAGAGCGGTTGTCGGCTCATCCATGAACAACAGCTTCGCATCCAGCGCCAACGCCCTGCAAATAGCTACAATTTGCCGGTTTGCAATTGAGATCGTCTGTATTGTTGCATCCAAATCAAGGGACACGCCTATCATGTCGAGTGCATCCTTTGCGATCTTCCTGACCTCGCTTTTGTGCGTCAACTTCTTTTTTTCTTTCACCAATTTGTTCATGGCTATGTTTTCGGCCACTGTCATGTTGTTGAAGAGGGAAAGATCCTGATAGATTACCTGAACGCCTGCTTCTATCGCAGTCCTGACATTATATTTTGTTTTTGAATATTTTTTCCCGTTTATAATAATTGAGCCCGCGCCTCTGTCTGCCGGCTCAACACCCGCTATAATTTTTACAAAAGTCGATTTTCCGCAGCCGTTTTCGCCTGCCAAACATTTTACCTCGCCGGCCTTAATCGTAACGCTCACATCGTCCAGAGCGCGAACCCCGACATAACTCTTGCTTATATTGCTGGCTACCAGCACTTCATTTTCCACGTTTACTCTTCCTCCATTCAATATTATTTCTGCCGCCTTTACGGCGGCAGAAATAATTTCATTAACTAGAGCTTAGAACTTGAACTGATCCTCGTCGATGTTTTCAGCCGTGAATACCAGCGGAGCTTCGCCGAATATTGCATTGCCTTCAAGTTTGACGCTTGTGTAGCCGTCTTTGCCGAAGTCCATGCCGTCTTTGATCTCCTCACCCTTGAGAACCTTGAGCGCGATGTCGCACGTAACGTATCCGGCATCAGCAGGTCTCCACGCAAGACCAGCGTCCATCCAACCGGCTTTTACATACTCGCCGGCCTGGCTCGGAACAGCCGTGCTGACCAGTGCGATGTCGTTTCTGTTTCTCTCCTGCAGCGCCTGTGCAATGCCTGCGCCGGAAGCAGCGGAATCGGTGAATCCCTTAACGTCAGGGTTAGCCTTCAGAACCTCAATGCCCTTGTCGTAAGCGACCTGGTTGTCGTTCTTGTCTTCATACGGCTCGTCAACGATGCACTCCATGTCGGGGCAGTTTTCCTTAACATAGTCCACGCATCCATTCCACCACTCCATGTGGGGAACCATCGTAAGCATTCCGACCAGAGAAGCAAACTTGCCTTCATTGTTCATGTACTTAGCCAGGTTTTCGCCGAAGCGCTGTCCGTGAGACGCATTTGTAAATGCCGACAGGTCATAGTCCACGGAATCCAGAATATCCGGAGCCTCATGACCGATCACGACGATCCCGGCATCCCGTGCCTTCTGCAGTGTGGGCGCCATCGACTTAGCATCGTTGGGAACTACGCAGATAGCGTCTACGCCCTGAGTGATCAGGTCTTCTACCATCTGGAGCTGCTTAGCCGGATCGCCGCCTTCGGGCGCGATCTGATAAGCATTCACGCCTGTATCAGCCGCAAACTGGTCAACACCGATCCTCATGTCGTCAAACCAAGAAATACCCTCGTGCTTTGCGACCATGACGATCGTGATATCCTTGTTCTCCTTGTCCGTTCCGGCCGCTTTTGTCTCAGCGGGAGCGGCGGCTTGTGTCTCGGCGGGAGCGGCGGCTTTCGTCTCGGCAGGAGCCGCAGCTTTCGTCTCGGCAGGAGCCGACGCCTGTGTAGCTGTATTACTGCATCCTACGAATGCAACCACAGCCATACAAAGAACCAAAACTACGCATACAATTTTCTTCATTTCATCCTCCATTTTTTTATATTTTACCCGCCGAAGACAAGCGGGTAATAGGTTATATGATTACTTGTCCATTTTCCGAACCAGCTCCGCCATCGGCGCAAAATTATCTTTGATTTCCTCATAAATATTTCTGTATATCTTATAGAGATCGTCATAGATTTTTGCATTCTCCTCAATTGGGTCTGTCTGATCGGAGACCGATACCCAGTTCTTCACCACATCGTAATCCTTAAACACGCCCGTTCCCACGCCGGCAATAACGGCATTACCTTCCGGCGCGCCCTTTGAATCTGCCAGATATACGCCCTGTACGCGGAGGCAGTCGCATACGATCTGCCGCCAGATGGGACTTTGTGCGCCGCCCTCGGCTAAAACCAGCGGCAGCTTCATTTTAATCCCCGTCTCCTTCATCAGCTCCAAATTGTGTTTCAGCGCCAGGCATGCTCCTTCCAGGAAGGAACGCAGCATATGGTCCTTTGTGTGGGAATAATTCATGCCAAACAAAACGCCCCTCGCAATAGGATCCCATATGGGCGTTCTCTCGCCCATAAAGTAGGGAATCGTCAGCAATCCCTCGCTTCCCACCGGAATTCTTGCCGCGCGTTCGCAGAGATAAGTGTAGAGGTTCTTCCCCTCCTCCTTCGCCACGATCGCCTCAATATCCGCAAACTCGTCCCTGTAATAACGCAGCAGCGCGCCGCAGCTGCACGTCGCCGCCAGCGTTGTATACATGCTTTTTCCCTTTGAGGGATGGACAATGGTAATCAGATTTTTCGTGAACTTTGGCTCCTCGTGAACGATGCCCATCACGCCCGCCGATCCCATTACGAGGCTCATTTCGCCGTCATGCAGAGCGCCGTTCGCCACCCATGCAGCATTGCAGTCCACGGTTCCCGCCACAACGGGAGTCCCCTTCGCAAGGCCGGTTCTGTCTGCCGCTTCCTGCGTAACCTCGCCCACGATTTCGTCGCAGTCGTACAGCTTCGGGAATTTATCGGGGTCGAGGCCGATCTTCTCCAGCATTTCCTCGTCCCACTTCTTGTTCTTTATGTCAAAGGCAATTCCGACAAGACTCGCATTGGAATAGTCGGTTGCCAGCTGTCCTGTCAGCTTCATCCGTGCATAGTCGGAGACATTCTGAAACTTGACAGCCTTATTGTAAAGCTCCGGCCTGTTGTTTTTCTCCCACAGCATCTTTACCGTAGCATAATAAGGGTCGGAAGGGTTTGCGCTTACCTCAAAAACGTGATCCGCGCCTATTTTTTCGGCAATAAATTTCGCTTCCTCGGTGCCGCGCCGGTCCATCCAAAAATGGGAAAACTGCAATGGCCTCAAATTTTCATCTATCAGGACACACGCCGGCGAATGAGCGCTTATGCTGACGCCTTTAATGTCCTTGGGGTCTACACCGGACTGTCTGATCGCTTCGGCAATCGTATCCGCCGTAGTGTTCCAGTAATCGTCCGGGTCGTGCTCGGCCCAGCCCAGACTGTTTGTGTGGGTCGGGTAGGGAATGGTCAGTTTCCCGAGGACTGTTCCCTCCTCATCCATGACTACCGATTTTGTAGAACTCGTTCCGATATCGCATCCAACCAAATATGAACTCATATTATCCGTCTCCTTTAAAGTTCTCCGTCTTTGCTGTACATTTTGTCATATTCCATCATTCTAGCTATTTTCGCGGAAGAAGGACTTTCGACAAATTCACAATCCAGCCAGATCTCCACCAGCTTTTTAGCCAGTTCCGGGCCTATTACCCGCGCTCCCATGCACATAATCTGGGCGTTATTGCTCATAACGGATCTCTCCGTCGAAAAGCAGTCGTGGCATACGGCAGCGCGTATTCCCGGCACCTTGTTTGCCGTCATGGCCATGCCAATACCTGTTCCGCAAATCAAAACGCCCCGCTCCGCCTGCCCTTTGCGCACCTTTTCCGCAACCTCCACAGCCTTATCGGGATATGATACAGGCTCGGTATTGTATACGCCCACATCATCTACCCCGACGCCCTTTTGTTTCAAAAAGGACTTCACGATTTCCTTCAGTTCAAAGCCTGCTTCATCACATCCGATTGCAATTTTCATATCCTTCCTTCTCTCCTCATACATCCTCCGACCGGCTGCTTCCCCCCGAAGCGTCCGCCTGCCGCATCATGTTACTTAAGTTGCTGCGCTCTGCCTGTAATAATTGACATAAACCTCCGTTTCCTTTTGTGTAAACCTTTTATTCTTCTGTCCCACCAGTACAAACGATCTCATTGATTTGTAGGATTCTATCAGGGACGGACTGTTCAAAAACTCTGTTTTTCCCTCCGCCACCTCGCTGATGTGATTGAGCAGCACACCTACCTCCAGCTCTTGATCCGTTATTACCTCGCCGATTTTAATATCCTCCGCGTCTATCTCAAAATAACCGTACTGCGCTGTTTCCTCTTTGACCAAATCTCTCATCGCTACATATATTTTTATAAAAGTGGTAATTCTGATATCGCTGTTTCTGTTATATTTCTGATTAAATCCCGCCGGATCCCATCCGATCCGTTTGCTTATCTCTGCATTGCTGATTCCGTATTGGCCTGCCAAGCGATTTAATCTGGTGTAGATACACTCTATGAGATATCCTTTTACGATTTTTTTCAAAACCGTCTCTTCATATTCCGTCATAAAAATCCTCCCTATAATGAGCATCTCTTTTTCTACATTTTTTTGACGGCATACATATAGGCATATATTTGATTTTTATATATTATAAATCATTAACAACTTTACATGAATTAGCGAAATGAGTCTGATAATGGCTTATTCGCTAACATATTTTGCCATACTCTTTATTTTTGTTGGTACTTAACGCCATCAATGCCCATTTTTTATTGTTTTCGTTGTCCAAAGCAAAGAAAAATGTCGGTTTCAAACAAAAGCCGACATTTCATAAAACCTTTTTCATGTTGGTTCTGCCAATTACAGTGCCTTGATGCTTTCCATCAGCGCCTCAACGTACTTTCTGTTCACTAAAAAACGTCCGGAACCATTGACTGTGGCAAGATAAAAATTTTCGTCATAGTTATAATACTCTGCCTTTATTTTCGTCCCGTCCCTTTTCTCCAGCCAAACGGTCAAATCACCGACTGTGGGGACGTCAAAAAAAACGTCGTCTTTTGCGGCCAGCATGTCCGCTTCCATGCTGGTAACGTCATACAGTATCCTCCATATCCTCTCGTCCTCCGTCGCCCAACCATTCAGCACATAGGCGGCCTTTCCTTTTTTCTCACTGTGCTTGATCTCTACTGTGTGGGTCACATCTGCTGTCTTAAACGCCGCCGATTCCAAATCGGCAAATTCGGCGCTGCACACCTGAAGGGACTTCATACCGTCTGCGCTCAGCTTCAGAAGCTCCGCGATATCCTCCGATTTGTCCAGATATACGGCGTTTCTTCTCACATTGTAGACGTAAGTAAAGCGTTTCTCGTCTCCTTCCCCGTTTTCCTCTGTGATCTCTTTGCCAATGACGATCTTCATCACCTCCTCACTGCCGTCCAACAAAAATCTCATTTCGAGGCTTGCCCGCGGCGTATCAATACCGTATTGCACAATTTCTTCCTCCGTAGGCCTGTATGCTGCACATTTTTCAAAGCTGAGCGTCGTCAGCCGATCTTTTAATTCTTTAGCCGTCCGCTCGCTGGAGGCGCTGTATTCTCCGCCCTCGTTCACAAACCAGTGGACATTTTTGTCATAAAAAACACCGCTGCTGTCCTCAAGATATTGAAGGGAAAACTTCTCTTCGCCGCACTCCGCGTTTATACTCCGCACGTCAGCTATATTCAATTCTCCGTTGGCCACCTCCAAGCTTGCCATGTCCAAAATGGACCGGCAGAACCTCTCTGCATAGGTGCTGGATACGGAATATATCCTTTCATCTCCATCACAGCAAATATAATAGTATGACGTGACTGGGTTTTGATCGCCTATGTATATGTGAAAGCGCTCCCCTCCGCGTGTCTCTGCTGTTACGGTACTCTGAGGCTCGTCTAAGCCGTATTCCTTTTCATTTAAACGATTTTCGGCAATAATCCGATCCGCCTTTACCTGACTGACGCCTTTTTCCAGCGATTCCGTATAAGCGGGGTTCAGGGGAAACGTTTTGTCCTCCCGATAGGCCCATTCCCCTCCCTCTTTTACAAAAGTAAAGGTGTTCCCCTTCGTTTTAAGGACAATCGACTGAATCTCCTCCGGCTTCGTCTCTTTGACAATAATTTCTCCGGCCTCGTCGGCGCCCGTCCCAGACAGAATGATATATGCCGCTATTCCGATTACAAGCAGCACCGACAGGATCAGCAGCATTTTCTTCTTTTTCTTCAAGAGCGCCTCCTAATCCAGATTGCCACAACGATGCCCGCCGCCAAGATGATGACAGGCAAGACCACCATCATAATAATGCTGATGGTATTTGCCGAAGCTGCCGACATGGTCAGATAATCTACGTTAATCTCCTTTGCGCGAATCGTGACGCCGCTCTCCTGTTCCGCCGCCCATCCCAGCGCATTCAGAAATATGTCTTTGTTTCCTCCGGAAACATATTGATCCACCTCGTCTACCAGAAAGCCGCTCGTTCCAAAAAATACAATGCGCGTTTCTTCTCCCGCAAACACCTCCTGTACCGCCATTGCAACGCTGAAAGGCCCGTCCGTATCCCCCTCCTCCTTTTCAAAGGTTTTCATATTTGTGCCGTCCTGCTTTGAAAAGGAACCGTCGGAGGTGGTCAGCAGCGGCTCTGCGGTTACAGTCCCGCGCACCGTCTCTCTTTCCCTAATGCCTTCGCATATGGGCATTAGAACGCTGGATTTTGCCTTGCGAAGCGGATTTGTTATGGCATGTTCTTCCAGTTCGGGAATCAGATAATGGTTGTAGTCGGGCATCATCATGCCGCTGTCGCTCTCCACCACAATGCCGTCTATAAACTCCACGCCGTAACTTTCGACGATTTTATCCACATTTGGCATTGCAACGTCGTCTCTATAGTCCACGGTAAATACCATTCTCCCGCCGTCGTTCAAATAACCGAGCACCGCCTCCGCCTCG
>QAKS01000032.1 GCA_003343685.1 Clostridiales bacterium
CTTTCCTTTTTTAATGCGGTTTCTTCAATCTCCAGCTGCATGATCTTCCGCGAGATATCGTCCATTTCAGCAGGCATGGAGTTGAGCTCCGTCTTGATAAGTGCGCAGGCCTCATCAACCAAGTCAATCGCCTTGTCGGGCAGGAAACGATCCGATATATATCGGTCTGACAGAGTGGCCGCTGCGATAAGCGCGCGATCGTGGATTTTGACGCCGTGATAAACCTCGTAACGTTCTTTAAGGCCGCGGAGAATGGAGATTGTGTCTTCCACAGACGGTTCCTCTACCATGACCGGCTGGAAGCGCCGCTCCAGCGCGGCGTCGTGTTCTATGTACTGGCGATACTCGTTGAGCGTGGTCGCGCCGATGCAGTGCAGTTCGCCCCGCGCCAGCAGGGGCTTTAACAGATTGCCCGCATCCATAGAACCCTCGGTTTTACCTGCGCCTACGATGGTATGCAGCTCGTCGATAAACAGGATGATCTTGCCCTCGCTTTGCTTCACCTCGTTCAGCACAGCCTTCAGTCGCTCTTCAAACTCCCCGCGGTATTTCGCGCCCGCAACAAGCGCCCCCATATCCAAAGAGAACAAAGTGCGACCCTTCAGATTATCCGGCACGTCGCCGCGGACAATCCTGATGGCAAGACCTTCGGCAATAGCCGTTTTGCCGACGCCGGGTTCACCGATCAGGCAGGGATTGTTTTTCGTCTTGCGGGACAGAATACGGATGACGTTTCTGATCTCATTGTCACGGCCGATCACGGGATCCAGCTTCTGCTCACGAGCCATCTCCACCAGATCCTGACCGTATTTTTTCAGAACATCGTAGGAGCTCTCGGGATTTTCACTGGTGACGCGCTGATTGCCGCGAACCTCCTTTAAAGCGGTGAGAAAAGCCTGCTTTGTAATTCCGCAGATTTTCAGCATCTCTTTTACGGCGCCGGAGGCTCCGTCAAACAGACCGAGCATCAGGTGTTCTACTGAAATATACTCGTCCTGAAAAGAGTGCGCTTCCTTTTCCGCATCGGCAAGGGCCTTTTCCAGATCGGGTGAAAGGTACATCTGCTGATTTCCGCCACTGACCTGCGGCATCCGCGCAATTTCATCGTCCAGTCTGCGGGAGAGAGCGGAAATGTCGGCTCCTGCATTTGTAATAAGCTGGGGAATCAGACCGTCATTTTGGCTGATAAGGGCCTTCAGCAGATGCTCCTGTGTAAGCTGCTGATGTCCCATCGACTGTGCAATGGATTGGGCCGACTGGACGGCTTCTATGCTTTTTTGTGTATATTGATTGAAGTTCATATTGAATCCCTCCTCTTTTTCTGTTTTCTATTTTGCGGCGTCATACGATGACTGCCGAGCTTCTGAAGTAATCCCGATAGATTTTTTCTACGCAGGCTGTCGCCGCGTGAGGATCGTCCAGATTGTAAAAAAATGCCTTGAGCGAGTCGTCAAAGGACGATACATATCCGACGATTCCCTCTGTAATATCGTCTTCGCTCAGTTCGGAAGGATTTTTATCCGAACGAAGGATGAGGCGTTTGGAGAACTTTTCGCCGTCTATCATATAGTCGCTGTCGCCCGCGTAACTCGTCTCAATGCGCGTCCACAGCTTATAAAACTGCATCATATACAGCCGCAGACTGGTATTTTGCGTGCGCAGGCCTGCGCGCAGCTCACCTACGGCGTCCGTCATCGTCCGATAGAGCTCAATATTGTAATGGACGGTGGGGTTGTATTTAAACGCTAAAGCCGACCGAAGGCTGAACGTACTGCCGGAAGAGCGAAGCATGACCTGAAGCGCGTCACTGGGGGAAAAAAGTGAATCCAGCTTTTCCATCATTTCCTTAATGCGCATTTCAGGTGTGCGGTAGGAAAGATATTCCGCCAGTATATTATTGATCATAACTGACCGATTCGTGCCGGCCTGACAGGCCATTCGGTCTATCAGGGAGACGACATCCTCCGACAGCATGAGAGAGTACATATTTTTTTTCATAAAGCACCTCCAATTGGTTCTGTAATAATTATACCACTGATTATATAAATTGCAATATGATTTATATAAATTTTAGTGCAAAATTATGTCTAAATTATAAATGTTGACGAATATTAGCATGGCACGGGATGCCCGGATCCATACAGCAAGCATGTATGAAACAGTAAAATTTTCTCTTTAAAAAGCAAAAAGGAGACTGCAACAACGACGGAAGGAGAAAAGTGCACTTGCGTAAGAAAGCTAACAGCATGAGCAGCCGTAAAATGGTGGCAGAGAGGACTTAAAACGGAAGCCCGCGAGACTTGCAATCTTTAGATTGCGTCAGACGAGCGTGTTTATGAAAGAGGGAGCAGACGAGCCGTTATGCGGAACAGAGCGACGACAATGCCGTGGCGTTAAATTTCGCCGCCAGACGAAATGACAGCCACGGGCATTTAGAGGGGCGAGGCACATATGCGCCGGTTGTGAGCGAAGCAAATTTGTTGTATAATTATTGTAAGTGCGTCTGCACTGCATGAGTTGAGAAAGGAAAACAGAATATGAAGACGTTATATATAGAATGCAAGGCGGGCGTTGCCGGAGATATGCTGATGGCGGCGCTTTGGGACATATGCGAAAAACAGCAGCAGTTTACCGAAAAGATGAACGGGCTGATGGAGGGGCTGCATGTCCGGCTGGATAAAAAACTATGCGGCGGCATAGAATGTGCGGCAGCCCATGTGACGATTCACGGAGTCAGTGAAGAGAGTGGAGGACACAGCCGTCAGCATGACGAACATCACGAGGGAGAACACGCGCATCATCACCATCAGCATACATCGCTGGGACATATCAGGGATATCATCGACGGGCTGGACGTCTCCTGGCGCGTGAAGGAAAATGCCGCAAAGATCTATGACATGATAGCGGCGGCAGAGAGCAGGGCACATGGCACAGAGGCGGAGCAGGTGCATTTCCATGAGGTAGGCGCACTCGACGCCGTAGCGGATATTGTAGGCGTTTGTTATCTGATGGAGTTGATTGCGCCTGAGCATGTCGTCGTGTCGCCTATCAATCTGGGAAACGGAACGGTTAAAACGGCTCATGGAGTTCTGCCGGTGCCGGCACCTGCTACAGCAGAGCTGGTGCGGGGAATTCCGTCGTACCTGAGCGATACGGATATGGAATTGTGTACGCCGACGGGAGCGGCGTTGGTTCGTTTTTTCGGCAATGAATTTGCCAAGACGCCCGATATGGTCATAGAAAAGACGGGCTATGGTGCGGGAACGCGGGATACGGGCGGCTTAAACTGCGTGCGCTGTTTTCTGGGGGAAAGCAGCGAGAAGGACAGGACGAGCGAAGCGGCCGAGTTATCGGCAAACGTAGACGATATGACGGCGGAGCAGCTGGGATATGCCTGCGGCAGGCTGATGGAGGAGGGCGCTTTGGACGTGTTTTTTACGCCCGTATACATGAAGAAAAACAGGCCGGCATATATGATTACGTGTCTGTGCCTGCCGGAAAAACAGGCGAAGTTTGCGCGGCTGATGCTGCGGTATACATCGACCTTCGGCGTCAGAGCGAGGCGGTGCGACCGCTATTGCATGGACGTCAGTTTTTTCCAAAGAAGGACAAAATACGGCACAATATGTGTTAAAAAGGGAAACGGCTATGGGATAGAAAAAGAAAAGCCGGAATTTGAGGACGTTGCCCGCCTGGCGGATGAACACAAGGTGGCACCGTCGGAGATTATCAAATGACGCCCGGGGATTATTTTGAGAGGATAGGGCGCGCGGCGCTCGCCTTTTCCGGCGGAACGGATTCGGCATATCTGTTGTATCTGGCGCTGGCAAATGGCTGTGACGCAGCGGCATATTATGTTAAAACGCAGTTTCAGCCGGAATTTGAACAAAGAGACGCCGAAGCTATGGCGGAAAAACTGGGTGTACGGCTGAGTGTGATAGATATGGACGTGCTGGACTCCTGTGAAGTGGCGGAGAACACGCCGAGCCGGTGTTACTTCTGCAAAAAGAGGATTATGGGAGCAATTCTGGCGCAGGCAAGAACGGACGGCTATGAGATCGTCATGGACGGAACGAACGCATCGGACGATGCAGAAGACAGGCCGGGCATGAAGGCGCTGGAAGAGATGAAAATCATTTCGCCTCTGCGGGAGCTGGGCTTGACGAAGCGGCAGATCAGGGAGCAATCAAAGGCGGCGGGGCTTTTTACGTGGAGCAAGCCCGCCTATGCCTGTCTTGCGACGCGCATACCCTTCGGCACTGAGATCACGGCAGAGCGGCTGCGCAAAATAGAGCAGGGAGAAGAGGCACTTTTCAAAATGGGTTTCAGCGATTTTCGGGTCAGGATGACGGCAGAGGGAAGTGCGAGAATTGAGGTGACGGGGAAACAGATGGAGCAGGTATTCCGAAAACGCAGCGCTGTTGTGCATGAATTGGGGAAGCTTTTTTGCGGCGTCTCCCTTTCGCTTGTTCCGAGGGAGGATACGGTAAATGGATGAAAGGACAATGCTGGAGCTGATGGAACGGGTAGCCCGGGGCGATGTCTCGCCGCAGGAGGCGGCGAAGCAGATCAAAATCGAGCCGTTTCAGGACCTCGGATATGCAAAGGTAGATCATCACCGGACTGTACGGCAGGGAGCGGGCGAGGTTGTTTACGGTGCGGGAAAGACGCCGGAGCAAATCGCGGGGATTGCCCGTGCGCTTATGGAAGCAGGCCAGCAGAATATCATTATCACACGGATGTCTGCGGAGGCGGCGGAATATGTTTCGGGGACAGTGCCGCTGGAATACTGCGAAACGGCGCGGTTCGGGCTGGCAAACAGAAATGAGTGCACGGAACCGCAGGGGCTTGTCGTCATTGCTTCGGCGGGCACGAGCGACATGCCGGTTGCAGAGGAGGCGGCGCTGACGGCGAGCGCTCTCGGAAGCCGTGTGGAGAGGCTTTATGACGCGGGCGTCGCGGGAATACACAGGCTGTTTTCCGGTATAGACAAGTTGACAGAGGCCAAAGCTGTCGTAGCTGTGGCGGGCATGGAGGGGGCGCTGGCAAGCGTCGTCGGCGGACTGGTGGAGTGCCCGGTCATAGCAGTTCCGACAAGCGTGGGCTATGGAGCCAGCTTTGGGGGCATTGCGGCACTGCTGGCGATGCTCAACTCCTGCGCCAGCGGCGTGAGCGTCGTCAATATCGACAACGGCTTCGGAGCGGGATATCTGGCGCATATGATAAACAGGCAGTCTAAGTAAAGCGGGCGGAGAACGGCAGGAATGGTATTTGTAAAAACAGCTGTTTTATGTTAGTATGTATATACATGGTCTTTCGACAAAATACGCGGGCATATTGGTATGCCGGCGCACAAAGGAGATGAGACGGCATGGGCAGCAGAAGAAGGGAACGGGGCAGATTCTGGACCACAGGGAAGATGGCAATTATCACTGCAATACTTTTGGCGGCGGTCATCGTGCTGGGGGTATGGGTGGTAACTCTGGAAAACAGAGAAGAACCGGTTCAAACAGTGCTTTACGGCAGGAGCGGACATTACTCATGGGTTCCCCTGAAGCAAGATGTGGAAAAGAACGGTTACGATTTTGACGGATTCAGCACCACCGGCGACGGTTTTGTGATGTATGAGGATGGCGGCAGAACGACGACGATGCAGGGAATTGACGCTTCCTATTATCAGGGGGACATTGACTGGAACAAGGTAGCGGCATCCGGAATAGAGTTTGCTATCATAAGAATGGGCTACCGGGAGTTAGGCGCTGCGGGAGTTTTGGCAACGGACAAAAAATTCGCCGAATATATGGAGGGCGCAGCAGCGGCCGGACTCAAGGTGGGCGTTTATTTCTTCTCTCAGGCGGTGAACGTGAAAGAGGCGGAAGAAGAGGCTGCATACGTTCTAAATGCTATTAAAGGATATGACGTGACGTTTCCCGTCGTTTTTGACTGGGAGGTCATTTCAAGCAAGGAGACGCGGACACAGGACGTCCCGGGAGAGACGCTGACAGAAATGGCAAAGGCGTTCTGCGAGAAGGTGAAGGAAGCGGGCTATGAGCCGATGGTTTACTTGAACCAGAGTCAGGGTATGCTGGAATACGATATGTCGGAAATCGACAGCTATGGCCTGTGGTATGCGCAATATGGGGACGAGCCGGGTTTTTATTACGATTTTGACATATGGCAGTACAGCGAGGAGGGGCAGGTAGACGGCATTGAGGGAAATGTGGATCTGAACC
>QAKS01000074.1 GCA_003343685.1 Clostridiales bacterium
GCCGGCTGTACAGTCATATTGACAGCGAGTTTGAAAAACTGTCGGGCATGGGCGGCGCAATGCAGGAGAGCGAGCTGCTTGCATTTGTAAAAATGGAAGATATCACGGACGACATGACGGAGAACATGAGGGAAAGGGAAAGAGAACGCATGACGGTAGGAGAGACTGCCGTGGGCGCCGGACTGATTTACTGTGAGCTGATGAGCGACATAGAGCGGATTTCCGACCATATGCTGAACATTGCCCAGGCAAAAGCCGGCTATATTTCCGGAGAAGAGACGGAGCCCTGCTTGCCATAGGGAAGCTTATCATTTATAATACAGCAAAGAGAAGCGAGAGAAGGGAATCGAATCATGATAAAGACCAAAATAGTATGTACGATGGGGCCTGTGAGCAGAAATGAAGAGGTGCTGCGCCGGATGATCGGCGAAGGAATGAACGTGGCGCGGCTGAATTTTTCTCACGGCGACCACGCATACCACAGGGAGACAATCGAACTCATTAAGCGTGTCCGCTCGGAAATGGGCGTGCCGCTGGCAATACTGCTGGATACGAAAGGACCGGAAATCAGGCTGAAAAACTTTGAGGGCGGCGAGACAACGCTGGAGGAGGGCGCGCTGTTTACACTCACTATGAGAGAGGTCGAGGGAAATGAAAAAATTGTTTCCCTCACATACGGAAAGCTCATCGGTCAGCTGTCTGCGGGAGACATCGTTCTGATTGACGACGGCAAGGTCAGGCTTGAGGTGAAAGAGCGGACAGAGACAGACGCTGTATGCCGCATATTGGCGGGAGGAAAGATCAGCGACCACAAAGGCGTCAATGTGCCGTCCATCCATCTGGAGATGCCCTACCTGAGCGAGCAGGACCGCAAGGACGTGTTGTTTGGAATTGAGAACGATGTGGATTTTATTGCAGCGTCTTTTGTCAGGCGGCGGGACGATGTGGTTGCGCTGCGGAAATTTATTGATTATAACGGCGGACATCAGATTCGCATTATCTCAAAAATCGAGAATGCGGAGGGAATTGAGAACTTCGACGACATTCTTGAAAATTCCGACGGCATTATGGTGGCCCGCGGAGATATGGGCGTAGAAGTGGAATATTACCGGCTGCCCGGCTTGCAGAAGAGGTTTATCAAAAAATGCTATCAGGCGGGAAAGATGGTCATTACGGCAACACAGATGCTGGAGTCTATGACGACGGCCAGCAACCCGACAAGAGCTGAGATTACAGACGTGGCAAACGCGGTGTTTGACGGCACTTCCGCGCTGATGCTGTCAGGAGAGACGGCTATGGGAAAATATCCTGTACGGGCTGTTTCCGTGATGGCGAAAATAGCGGAGCAGGCCGAGAGCGATATGTTTGAGATCGGCGGATTTGACAATACAAACTATGACTTGGATGTGACGAACAGAACAAACGCGGTGAGCGATGCGGCGTGTACGATGGCAAAGGATCTTTCGGCAAAGGCGATTATTGCACTGACGAAATTCGGAGAAACTGCGCGGAAAATGTCGAAATTCAGGCCGTCGGAGCCGGTTGTGGCTGCGACGCCGGAGCAGAAGACATTCCATCAGCTGGCCTTGTCGTGGGGTGTATATCCCGTTATGGCAAAATACCAGTCCACATCTGATGCACTGTTTCAGCACGCGATTGACTGCGCCAAGCAGATTGATATGGTGGAAGACGGAGATACGGTAGTAATTGCGGCCGGAATTCCTCTCGATATGTCCGGCAATACCAATATTCTTAAAGTGGAAACGGTCGGAGGCTACGGCAGATAGGCGACCGGATTCGGTTTGAAAAATTAAGGAGATTCCCTCAGTTTTGAGGGTTTTCTTTTATTTTATTATTGACATATGTCGGAAACTTCTGTATACTAAATTTGTAAATGACATATGTCGGAAAAGGAGGAACCATGCCGAGACCGAAAAAGTGGAGAAAAGTATGCTGTCTGCCGCAAAGCAATGAGTTCAGACCGGTGAAATGCGGCGGAGGGCAGGCGCGGGCTGTCGTTTTGTCCGTCGATGAATACGAGACAATACGCTTGATCGACCATGAGGGCTTTTCCCAGACGGAATGTGCCGGATATATGGGCGTGGCCAGAACAACGGTACAGGAAATCTACAGCAACGCACGAAAAAAAATTTCCGTTGCGTTGGTAGAGGCGAAGCCGCTCATGATTTCGGGAGGCGAATACCGGCTGTGCGACGGAGGAGAGGGAAGCTGCCGCTGCGGAGGGTGTGAAAAACACAGAAGACAGCGGGAAAATGAAGAAAAGGAGAGCAGGACTATGAAAATCGCAGTAACTTATGAAAACGGAGAGGTATTTCAGCATTTTGGGCATACGGAGGCATTTAAAATATATGAAATCGAAAATGCCGAAAAAGTAAATTCTGAGATAGTCGGAACAGACGGCAGCGGTCACGGCGCGCTGGCTCAGTTCTTAGCGGATCGCGGTGTTCAGGTGCTGATCTGCGGCGGCATCGGCACAGGTGCACAGAACGCCTTGGCTGAAGCGGGAATCGAGCTGTACGGCGGCGTGTCCGGAAGCGCGGATCGGGCCGTGGAAGCCTTTTTGAAAAAAGAGCTTCAGTATAACCCGGATGTCAAATGCGATCATCATGAACACGGCCATGAACATGGACAGTGCGGAGATCATGGCTGCGGACAGGGGCACTGCGGCCACTGAGGCCGGATGAACATAACAGCAAAAAACCACCGTGCAGTTGATCTGTACGGTGGTTTTTACTGCGTCGTCCTCCGGTTCAAGCACAGAACGGCTATTCGCGCAGGCTCTTCAGAAGAGCAATTTCTTTTGCATAACCCTCAAGCTCATTGGGCGTTTCCAGATAAAACGGCAGACTGCGCAGGACCGGATGGTTGATGATGACGCCAAAGGCTTCCTGACCGATGCTGCCGCCCCCGATCACCTCGTGGCGATCCTTATGGCTGGCAAACGGGTTTTTGCTGTCGTTAATATGAACTGCTTTGAGGCGGTCCAGACCGATGACCTTATCAAACTCGTCGAGAACACCGTCCAGATTATTTACGATGTCGTAACCGGCGTCATAAATGTGGCAGGTATCCATACACACGCCAAGCTTATGAGAAAGCGTCACCCGATCTATGATGGCGCGGAGTTCGCCGAAATCGCGGCCGACCTCGCTGCCTTTGCCGCTCATGGTCTCCAAAAGCACAGTAGTGGTCATATCCTCTGTCAGAATTTCATTGAGCATGTCGGAGATCATTTCAATCCCAACTTCGGCGCCTTGCTTTACATGGCTGCCCGGATGGAAATTGTAGTAGTTGCCGGGGAAATACTCCATGCGCGCCAAATCGTCCGTCATCGTGTTTTTTGCAAATATGCGAATTTTAGGATCGGCAGCACAGGCGTTCAGCGTATAGGGAGCGTGGGCCAGAATCTTGCCGAAGCCGTGTTCGCGCATCAGCTCACGCAGCGCCGCGGCGTCGTCGGGATCAATCGCTTTTGCCGCGCCGCCGCGGGGATTGCGTGTGAAAAACTGAAATGTGTTTGCCCCGATGGAGAGGGCATCCTTTCCCATGGCATAAAAGCCCTGGCCTACTGACAGATGGCATCCTATATAAAACATATTGTTCATCCTTTCGTTGTTTATTACTGTAATTATACCACGTTTCGGTACTGTCAAATCAATCATAAGAGGGAGCGCACGTTCATAGTATGTACAAACACTATTTTAAAGGGGCAGGCTATGAAAGCATATATAGAGGACAGAGTATTCGAAACAGCGCAGTACATTCTGGAAACCGGTGCAACAGTCAGGAAAGCGGCTCAGCAATTCAAGGTGAGTAAATCTACCGTGCACAAGGATATGTCGCAGCGGCTGCCGGAATTATCGCCCCAAATGGCGGAAAAGGTGGGCAAGGTGTTGGAAAAAAATCTGAATGAACGGCATATCAGAGGCGGCCTTGCAACAAAACAACGGTATCTCCAACTAAAGCACGAGCAATAATTTTAGATTGCGACAAAAATGTTACAAAATGTAAATATTTCTCTTTGATCTTGAATTATGTCCCCAAATGTATTATCATTTATACTAACTGAGTATTATCGTCGTTTCAGACGACATTGCAGATAAAGGAGAAATATTGATGGCGTTATTCGATTACAATGATGTTGGGATCGATCTGGGGACGGCAAGCGTTCTCGTATATGTAAAAGGCAAGGGCATCGTCATGCGCGAGCCTTCGGTAGTTGCGGTAGACAAACTGACAGGACAGCTCGTCGCCATTGGCGAAGAGGCTCGCGTCATGCTGGGCAGAACGCCCGGAAATATTATTGCGGTGCGCCCGCTGCGCGAGGGCGTTATTTCCAACTTTCACGATACGGAAAGAATGCTCCGTTACTTCCTTCGCAAGGTAATCGGCAGGAGGCTGTTCTTTAAGCCCAGGGTTGTCGTCTGTGTTCCGAGCGGCGTTACCGAGGTCGAAAAACGCTCGGTAATCGAGGCGACGGAGGAAGCCGGCGCACGCCATACCTGCCTGATCGAGGAGCCGATTGCGGCGGCGATCGGCGCGGGTATCGACATTGGGGAGCCGATCGGCAACATGGTGCTTGATATCGGCGGCGGAACGACGGATATCGCGGTCATCTCCATGGGCGGCGCTGTTGTCAGTGATTCTCTGAAGATTGCCGGGGACAAGTTTGACGAAGCAATGGTGCGCTATATTAAAAAGAAATACAACATGCTTATAGGCGACAGAACGGCTGAGGAAATCAAGATTAATATTGGCTCGGCGTTCCCGAGGCGTGAGGAGTCGTTTATGGAGGTTACGGGCAGAAACCTGATATCCGGTCTTCCCAAGACGATTACGATCTCGTCCAACGAGACGATAGAAGCTTTTCAGGAGCCGCTCTCCAGAATTACGGAGGCAGTTCACGGCGTATTTGAAAACACCCCGCCGGAGCTTTCCGCAGACGTGGCGGAAAACGGCATCTGCATGACGGGCGGAGGCTCGCTGCTCTACGGGCTGGACAGGCTGCTGACGGAACGGTGCAAGGTGCCGTGCTATGTAGCGGAGGACGCCGTTTCCTGCGTCGCCATCGGCACAGGCAAGGCTCTTGAAAGTCTGGACGTATACAGCGCTGTGAATTCCGTCTATGATTATAAAAGAGGCGATTACTTCGGTACTTATTGATGTGAAAATAAAATTTTGGCACAGAAGTCTGTGCCAAAATTTTTTGCTCATAAAGTGAAAAATTAACGAATTTGTGTTAAATTGACACTGAAAGCTGTTGAAACAAAACGTTTAAGACGTTATAATGTAAAAGTACAAATTTCAAGGAGGATATTTTTCAATGAAACCTACCGACAATGCCAGCATTAACACCATTCGTGTGTTATCCGCAGAGGCAATTAACAAGAGCAACTCCGGACATCCGGGGCTGCCCATGGGCGCTGCACCGATTGCCCATACGCTGTTTTCACGCCATTATACAATGAATCCCGCCGATCTCGGCTGGGACAACCGGGACAGATTTGTGCTGTCCGCAGGACACGGCTCCATGCTGCTCTATGCGATGCTGCACATCTATGGCATGGGTGTGAGCATGGATGATATCAAGAATTTCAGACAGTGGGGAGCGAAAACTCCCGGACACCCCGAGCATGGGCATACGCCGGGTGTAGAGACGACGACAGGTCCCCTCGGTATGGGCGTGGCGAATGCGGTAGGCATGGCTATGGCAGAGGCGCATCTCGCTGCTGTCTTCAATAAGCCCGGATACCCGATCGTAGACCATTACACGTATGTGATGACGGGAGACGGCTGCCTGATGGAGGGCATTTCGGCGGAGGCCTCGTCTCTGGCGGGAACGCTGAAGCTTGGTAAGCTGATTCTTCTTTATGATAAAAACAACATTACAATAGAGGGAGATACGGACACGGCCTTTACGGAGGACGTGGCGAAGCGCTATGAGGCATATGGCTGGCAGGTGCTTACGGTGGACGACGCAAATACCGATGTAGATGCCATTGACAGAGCCATTGCAGAGGCAAAAAAGGAGACGGAAAAGCCGTCTATGATCATATGCAACACGACGATCGGCTATGGCTGTGCGCCTGTTGCCGGTACTGCCGGATGTCACGGGTCTCCCATTGGGGAAGAAAATCTGAAGGTTCTGCGCGAGACACTCGGGGTTACGGAAGCACCCTTTACGGTGCCGCAGGAGGTATACGACGCGGCAAAGGAACAGACGGACAGGAGCGCGGCGGCAGAGGAGACGTGGAAAAAGATGTTTGCCGAGTATGCCGAAAAATATCCAGAGATGGCAAAGCTCTACGATCAGTATATGTCGAAGGTCGACACAGCCGTATTTGACGAGGAGTTCTATCGGTTTGACGGCGCAATGGCGACCCGCCAGTCCTCCGGTACGGTGCTGAACAGGCTGGCAGCAAAGGTGCCGCAGTTGATGGGCGGTTCGGCGGATTTGGCTCCCTCCAACAACTCGCTGATGAAGGAAAGGGAGTATTTCTCCGCCGACAATTACGCCGGCTCCAACATACATTTCGGCATCAGGGAATTTGCCATGTCGGCAATTGCGAACGGCATGTATCTGCATGGAGGAGTGATCCCCTATGCGGCTACATTCTTTGTGTTCAGCGACTATCTGAAGCACGGTATCCGGTTGTCTGCGCTGATGAAGCTGCCGACGATTTACATTATGACACATGACAGCATCGGTGTAGGCGAGGACGGCCCCACCCATGAGCCGATCGAACAGTGCGCGGGCATCCGCTCCATTCCGGGCGCTTATCTGTGGAGACCTGCGGATTCCAAAGAGACGGCAGCGGCGTATGAATTTGCGCTGACAAAGGCGGAAGGCCCCTGTGTTATGGCGCTGTCGCGCCAGAAACTGCCGCTGTATGAAGAGACGGGCAGGGATGCGCTCCGGGGCGGCTATATTCTGAAGGACTGCGACAAAAAGCCCGATGTGATCTTAATCGGAACCGGTTCGGAGGTAGAACTGTGCATGAATGCACAGGAGGAGCTGGCGAAGCAGGGGATTGCGGCGAGAGTCGTGTCTATGCCCTGTACCGATCTGTTTGACGAGCAGGACGAGGCATATAAAGAGAGCGTTCTGCCGGATGATGTCCGCGCGCGGGTGGCGGCGGAGGCAGGCTCCAGCTTTGGCTGGCAGAAGTATATCGGTCTGGACGGCGACACGCTGACGATCGACCATTTTGGTGCGTCTGCACCGGCAGGTATTCTGTTTAAGGAGTTTGGTTTCACAACAGATAACTTGGTGAGCAAGGCAAAGGCTCTGGTAAAGTAAATTCGGCGGAAAAGTCCGGCGCAGCAATGCACCGGACTTTTTGTATGCAGACAATCGCTGCGTGAAAATTCAAAAGCGTCTGCAATTGCAAACGCTTTTGAAAATGGAGGAAAATAGAAAAATATTTAAAGCACGTCGTCATCAAGATTAATTGTTTAACTATTTATAAACTCTTTTTAATCATTATAAACCATATCAGACAAAATTTCCATACTTTTTGTAAAAAATTTTTAATA
>QAKS01000006.1 GCA_003343685.1 Clostridiales bacterium
TTTTTCTCCTTAATGCCGAAAAAGCGGAGAAAATTGCCTTCTCTCCGCCCGTTCCATTCTGTATCTTATATCTTTTTCCTCGCATACCCGCTCAGCGTCCCCAGAATTTTTTTGCCCTTCACCGTTTTATAAGCGCGTACTTTAAAATAGTATGTCTTTCCCTTTTTCAGTCCTTTTGCCGTATACGTCTGCTTCGATGGCGTCACATAGCCAAGGCGTTTATAGATACCGTTCTTAGACGATGCCGCATAGACCGCATACCCTGATGCTCCCGGTATCTTTTTCCATGTCAGCCTGACGCTTCGGGACGTTTTTTTCGCCGCCTTCAGGCCGCTTACCTTCTGGGGAACCAGCTTTCTTCCCTTCGCCGCACTGACCGCAATTCTTTTCGTCTTGCCGTTCACTGTCCCATATGCCGCAACTTTATAATAATAGGTCTTTCCCGCAGTCAGTTTTTTATCGGTATATGCGGTTTTCGACGCACCCTTTATTGTGGCGACAGTCTTGTAGGTTCCGTTCTTTTTCGTGGCGCGCAGAATTTTATAGCAGTCTGCACCGCTTGCCTTTTTCCACGTCACCTTCAGAGCCGACGTTCCGCTCACCGACACAGACTTAATGGAAGGAACCGCGGCTTTTTTAGATACCGCTTTTTTTATCGCCTTCAGTGCATTGACTCTTCCATAACCCGTCGCTGCGTCCTTACCCGCTGCCCCAATATCGTCTGCCGTAGCGCACAGGATGCTTTTCACTTCATCTGCCGAAAGGTTTTCATTGGCGGAAAGCATCATAGCCGCCACCCCCGTGACCACCGGCGCCGCCTCCGATGTACCTGTCGCCAAGCCATATATGCCGCCGCTCCTTCTGCTGAACTCCTCCGTTTCTGAACACGGCACCAGTATATCGGTTCCCGGCGCCGAAATATCACACCATGAACCGTATGTCGAGCTACTGTTCCGTTTGTCGGAGGAATCCGTATTAATTACAGAAATCACCCTGCTGTAGGCTGCAGGATACATCTTTACCGTATTTCCTTCGTTCCCGGCAGCAGCCACCAGAACGATTCCTCTGTCGGCAGCCTTTTCCAAAATCGCTTTTTCCGCCGGCAGCGACTCCGTGCTGCCGAAGCTCATGTTGATAACCCGTGCGTCTATATCTATCGCATATTTGATGGCCTCCAGAATATCATCGCTGTACAGATCGCCTCTGTCGTCACCCGCCCGAACTGCAACCAGCTCTACGAACGATCCGTCTCCGGCAACCCCGGCTCCGCCTATTTTATTGTTCGCCTGCGCCGCAATGATTCCCGCCACGTTCGTCCCGTGATCGCAGCCTTCCGCGTCGGAGCTGATCTTTCCTCCGCCGACAATATCACGGCTCAAACTTCTGTTCAGACTGTTCCGCACGTCCGGCTGAAGCACGTCGACGCCGGTGTCTACCATCGCCACTCTTACTTTTTCGTGCGCAATATTCGCCATATAATTCCATGTATCAAGCGCTTGAATCTTATCCAAATGCCAAAGATAATCCTTGTACTCATCATTTAATTGGGTCGACGCGCCAAATACCTTATATTTTACATTCGGCTGAACATATGCCACGTTAGGATCCGCCAGATATTCCGACAGCGCTTCTTCTACATCCGTCTGCTCCACTGTAATCACGCCTACTTCGTTTTCGATGGGAGTGTCTACCAGATTAATCTCGTCGCTGCAGCCGTCCGTCGTTTCCTCTGCCTCCGTTTTGGTCACACCGTCCTTGAAAACGACTAGAATCTCATTTTCCGCGCACTCGAAATTTTCCGGCACCTCCGTCACCGAGGTCTCCTCCGATAACTCCACACCGCCGACATTAACCTTTTCCGTCTTGGAGATGACGCCTTGCGCATTTACAGGCACTGTCCAGATTCCTAGAGACATCATAACAGCAATGGCGAACGTCAGTATTCTTTTACCGCTTTTCATATACTATCACCTTTTTCAAATAGTAAGATTATATTATCATGGTTTTCGCTCTATTACATATATTCAGAATAATTTTTGATATTTTTTTACAAAATGGGCGCATGTTCCTGCAATTTTGCCAGAAGTTCGGATTTGTCATGTGCCAACTGCCGTCTCAGCTCCTCAACACTCCCAAACCTTCGCTCCGGTCTCTGCCACAGCTCTATCTTCAACTTAACCCGCTCCCCGTAAGCATCTTTTGTAAATCCGATTACGTTAGTCTCCACGTTAACTCTGTTTCCGTCATCTACTGTCGGCCTTGTCCCCACATTTGTCACCGCATAGTATTCTTTACCGAATAAGGTTGCAATCGTACCATATACACCTTTTTTCGGGCACAGCTTTCCCTCTTCAATATAGAAATTCACCGTCGGAAATCCCAGCTTTCTTCCCAGTCTTTTTCCCTGCGTTACCGTCCCTGACAGTTCATAGGGTCTTCCGAGCATCGCCTTTGCAGCCTCCGGTCTGCCTTCCAGCAATTCTCTGCGGATGCGCGTGCTGCTTACAGGTTCGCCGTCATACAGCACCGGATCGACAATGACCACGTCAATTCCATTTTCCCGCCCGTATTGCTCCAGATAGCTTCCGTTTCCCGCAGCGCCTTTTCCAAAGGAATGATTGAATCCTGCCGCAATCATTTTCGCATGCACGCAGTCTCTTAAAAAATCACAAAAATACGACTGACTCTCATTTGCTACAGCGTTGTTAAAATCAACCGTATATACATAATCAACACCCAGTTTTTCCAGACGCTCCATTTTTTCCTCAAACGTGCTGAGTTTTTTCACATCTGCGCCAAAATAAGACGCCGGAATGTTGTTGAACGTATATACCACCACCGGCAGTCCCGATGGTCTGTTCTTCAGAGATTGAATCAACATGGCATGTCCCACGTGAACTCCGTCGAATGTTCCCAACGCTACCGCCGTCGCGCTCTCTTCAATTTCACGATAATTGTGTACAATCTTCATATCTAGTCCTTCAAAAGCACCGCCAGCTTATAGCCGTTGCCGCTGGGCTCGCCCAGTCCATAGAAATCCCCCTCGCAGTACACACGAAAAGGCCCTTTTTCCGGACACGGGCCCGATAATTCCATACCGTGGTCAATTGCAAAGCGGTTATCACAATCGACCCGTTCCATCTGCAAAACCGCTGTTTCCGGTGCATTCAGAAACGAGCTGTCTCCATTTTGCGTCATTTCCGCTATTTCGTCAAGCGTATACCCTCCCTGCAGTTCGTATCCGCCGCTGCTCTCTCTCAAAAGAAACATGAGACAGGCCGGCAGCCCCAGATATTCCCCCATGTCCTCCGCAAGTTTTCTGATATAAGTACCCTTGGAGCACCGAATACGTACCAGAAACCGGTTTTTTCCCGTCTGAGCGATCAGTTTGTTTTCAAATATGCTGATTCTCCTCGGAGGCTTTGATTTGACAATTCCCTTTCGTGCCAGTTCATATGACTTTTTCCCGTCGATCTTTACCGCAGAATAAGCCGGAGGCGTCTGCATGAGCTCCCCTGTAAAATGGGGCAGAGCCTCCGAAAGCTCCTGCTCCGAAACATCGCACGTGCAGCGCCGCACCAGCTCTCCATAGCTGTCCAGCGTATCGGTCGATACGCCAAATAAAATCTCGGCAAGATACGACTTTTCATGATCCATAATGATCTGTGATAATTTGGTGCTTCTCCCCACACAAACGGGCAGCACACCCGCCGCTCCCGGGTCCAGCGTACCCGTATGTCCTATCCGCTTCTCCCCAAGGATTCTCCTCAGATAAACGACTGCGCCGCTCGATGTCATACCGGGCGGCTTAATTACATTGATAATACCGTTCATTTATTTATCTCTTCCATAACCGCTTTTACGATGCATGCGCTGCAGTCTTTCAACGTGCCCTCCATCGTTCCGCCTGCCGCACGGATATGCCCCCCTCCATGAAACCCCGCGGCTATCCTCGATACGTCCACACAACTCCGGCTCCTGAGAGACAGCTTGAACTTTCCGCCGTCTATCTGGCGCAGAAATACCGCCACCTCCACGCCGTCTATCTCCCGCGCATAGTTGATCAGATCGTCGCAGTCCTCTTTCACCGCACCCAGCGCGTCGTAATCGCTCTGCAACACATAGGTGAGGGCAATTCTGCCGTTTCCAAACAATTCGATTCTGTCAATGGCCACTCCCGTAAGCTTCGTCTCAGGATAAGACCGATTTTTATACATAACCTCGCAAATCAGCGGTATATCTGCGCCCGCTTTTCTCAGCTTTGCGGCGCAGGCAAGCGTCGCCTCGTCTGTCGCCTCATAAGAAAAATTTCCTGTATCCGTCGATATTGCCACATACAGGCAGTTGGCCGTTTTTGCATCTATGTCATATCCCATACGTCCCATCAGTTCAAACAGGATCAGCCCCGTCGCGCTGTAGCTACGAACCAGATTAAAATCTCCGTAGCCCGTATTTGTATGATGATGGTCAATGACGATTCTCGTTTCCGCTGCATAAAAAAGCGGCGATGCCGCGCCCAAGCGCGTCGTATCTCCGCAGTCGAGAGCAATCGCACATGGGAACACACTCTCGGAAGGCTCTATAAAATCGCCGCAATATTGCGTGACAATCTCCATTTTTTTGGGAAAATTTCCCTCAATACATACAAAAGCCTTTTTTCCCATATTTTTCAGCATGAGATACATTGCCACCGCGCTTCCCAAAGCGTCCCCGTCCGGATGGACATGCGCAATGACGACAAATTCATCATGCCTTCTGATCTCCGCTATAATCTCATTCATCCTTGTCCGCCTCATGCAAATCGTCCAGCATTTTTGATATCTTTATGCTGTATTCGATGGATGTATCGTGAACGAATACCAGAGAAGGAATTCTTCTCACTTTGATTTTATTGTTCAGCTTTGCGCGCAGAAAGCCCTCCGCACTTTTCAGAGCTTCCATCGTCTCTTCCGTCTTTTCGGGCGTGTCGTAAATACTGACGTAGACCTTCGCATATTTCAGGTCGGGCGTAACGTCTACTCTCGTTACGCCCACCATTTTGCTCATTCTCGGGTCCTTCACCTCGGTCAGCATCAATTCGCTCAGCGCTCTTTTAAACTCGCCTTCCAGACGAGCCGTTCTGTTCCCTGCCATATTATCTCTCTATTTCTACCATTTTAAAGGCTTCAATTACATCGCCTTCCTTAATATCGTTAAAGTTTTCCAGCGTAATGCCGCACTCATAACCCGACACCACTTCCTTTGCGTCATCCTTAAAACGCTTCAGAGTGCTCATGGAACCCTCATAAATCACGACGCCGTCGCGAACAAGCCGGACTCCCGCATTGCGAACCATCTTGCCGTCCTGCACATAGCATCCGGCAATCGTTCCAACCGCGGATACCTTGAATGTCTGCCTTACCTCGGCATGGCCAAGCACCTGTTCTTCAAACTTCGGCGCCAGCATACCCTTCATGGCATTTTCCACATCTTCAATCGCGTTATAGATCACCCGATACAGCCGCACATCCACATGCTCCCGTTCCGCCGCAGCCATAACAGCGGCGTCCGGCCGCACGTTAAAGCCGATGATGATTGCTCCCGAAGCGGATGCCAAGTTGATATCTGTCTCCCTGATCGCACCGACACCGCCGTGAATCACCCTGACGCGCACCTCATCGTTGGACAACTTTTCAAGCGACTGCTTAACCGCTTCCACAGAGCCCTGTACGTCAGCTTTGACGATCAGATTCAAGTCTTTCAGCTCGCCCTCCGCAATCTGTTCAAACAGATCATCCAGCGACACTCTGCTGCGCGCTTTCAGCTGTTCTGCCTTCATCTTGTCGCGGCGTTCCTCCACAACCTGTTTGGACAGCTTATCCTGCTCAACCGCATAGATAATGTCTCCTGCCTCCGGCACCTCTGAAAAACCAATCACCTCTACCGGCATGGAAGGACCCGCTTCTTTCACGGCGTTTCCTTTATCATCCAGCATAGCCCGCACATGGCCATATGCCATACCTGCTACAATCGTATCGTGAACGCGCAGCGTTCCCGTCTGAACAAGAACCGTGGCAACCGGACCTCTGCCCTTGTCAAGACGCGCCTCGACGATCGTACCCTTTGCAAGCCTGTTGGGGTTTGCCTTCAGCTCCTGTACCTCGGAAACAAGCAGAACCATCTCCAAGAGCTGGTCAACTCCTTCTCCTGTAGCCGCCGATACCGGAACCATAACCGTATCGCCGCCGTATTCCTCCGGAACCAGCTCATATTCCATCAGCTCGTTCTTGATCTTGTCGGGGTTCGCGGCCTCCTTGTCAATCTTGTTGATGGCAATGATAATCGGTACGTTTGCCGACTTGGCGTGGTTGATTGCCTCAACGGTCTGAGGCATTACGCCGTCGTCCGCAGCAACAACGAGAATCGCAACGTCCGTTACCTGCGCCCCCCGCGCCCGCATGGCTGTAAATGCCTCGTGGCCCGGCGTATCCAGAAACGTAATGGATTTTTCGTTAATATTGATAGTATAAGCACCAATATGCTGGGTTATACCTCCTGCCTCTCCCGCCGTAACTTTTGTCTTTCTGATGTAGTCCAGCAAAGACGTCTTGCCGTGATCGACATGGCCCATAATCGTTACGATCGGCGGCCTCTCGACCATCTGAGAGTCATCTTCCTCTTTATCTTCCGCAATCAGTACATCCTCTGCTGTCTGTTCTATTTTCTGCTCCAGCGTTATGTCAAATTCCGCAGCAATAAGCTCCGCCGTATCAAAATCAATCTCGGAATTGATGGTGCACATCATTCCCAGCATCATGAGCTTTTTGATAATTTCCGCTACGGGTTTGCCTGTTTTTTCCGCAAATGTTTTAACCGTTACCGTATCACCTACAATTGTCGCTCTTTCAATTTTTACGACCTCAATAGGCTTCTGTTCCTTCGGCCTATCCTTTTTGCGCTGCTTTCTGATCCGGTATTCGTCGTCGCTGATTACGCCAACCTGCTTAATCCCCTGTTTCTTCCTTCTGTTGACACTCTCATCCTCACGGCGCTTACGGGGTTCCTGACCAGTCTGACGGCCTTTTACTTCGGAAGGCTTTTTCCCCGGTTTCTTTACGCCGCTGTCCTCCGACGCAAAATCTTTGTTGTTGTAAATCTGTCGTCCCTGATAACCCCGGTCGCTGTCCTGCTTTTTCCGGTTTTTATTTTCATGACCGCGCGCCGATGCCTCCGATGTATTTTCTCTTCTCGGAGGACGTCTTTCCCCGTCGCTGCTGCGCGGCTTTCTCCCGGCCTCCTGCTGGCGTTCGCTTCCGATTATATTTACATTGCCTTCGTTTGAGGAGGGCTTTGTCTCTTTTGCGGAAATAACAGGCTTCTGTTTCGGCTCCTCCGCTATCTCCGGCTCGGCAGCAGGCTGCGCCTCCATAACAACAGGCTTTTCTTTTTCTTTCTGAACCGGCTCTGCCGGTGCTTTTTCTGCTTGTTCCTCTTTCATGGCCGTTTCCTGTGCCGCTGTCGTATCTGCAGCGCCCGCATTTTCAGGTGATGCAGTGGCAGCTTCCGCCGCTTCCCTTTCTTCTTTTTCAAGTGCACGTCTCACATCGCGCGCCTTAATCCTTGCAAAAAGATCTGCCTCAATAAACTTTGCGTTTTTAAGCTGATCCCTTGCACGGTCGGATGCTTCCACCGCGCCCGCCAACACCTCTGTTGTATATTGGCTGAGTTTTTTATTAATCTCCAAAATCGTCTTAGGATTGCTCAAGTATCTGTTACCTCCATACTTTTTGCGCTTTCTTTATATATAAGAATCAGCTCGTCGCTGAACGCTCTGTCTGTAACGGCTGCCAGCAGCACGTCTCTGCCCGTTGCATGCCCCAATGCTCCTGGTGGTTCAATCCTGACCAGTGTCGCCCCGTAATGGTCGCACATGTTCTTCGCATCCTTCCTTGTCCTTTCGGATGCCGAAACATCTATGAACAGGATGTCACTTTTTCCGGATTTTACTGCCGCCGCAGCCTTTGCAGTCCCAAAGGCGCATTTTCCCGCCTTTGCTGCAAAGCCCAGCATCGTTTTCATTCTACCTTGTAATCTCACGGCGCAATATTGCCCTTTTTAAACCTTCATATGCCTCTTCGGTTACACTGCACTCTATTGCACGCCCAATGGCATTGGTTTTTTTCGCTCTTTCCAAACAGTCCAGCGTCGGACAGATATACGCTCCTCGGCCGGGCGCCTTGCCCGTATCATCCACAGACAGCGTCCCGTCCATATTGCGCACGACACGAATCATCTCTCTTTTTTGTTTTCTTTCCCTGCATGCCACACACATGCGCTCAGGCATTTTTCTTTGCTTCAAGTGTATTTACTCCTCGCCCGCTCCGTCGCTGTCGGCCGCTGCGCTCTCGCTCTCCAGCGCGACATTGTCCATAATCGGTACCGTATCCATCGGCACATCGAGAGACATGCCAAGCGACTCGTCTTCATAATCTATTTTCGGCAGATCAAACAGTCCGGGCGACGGCTCTTTCCCTTCGCCTTCGTCTCCAAACACATTTCCAACCACCTGCGACTGGCTCTTTATATCGATTTTATAGCCGGTGAGCTTCGATGCCAGACGGGCGTTTTGCCCTTCCTTTCCAATTGCCAGCGACAGCTGATAATCCGGAACAATAATGCGTGCCTCCCTTTTCTCCTCGTCCACCTGGGTCATGATAACCTTTGCCGGACGAAGGGCATTTGCTATATACTCCGAAGGATCCTTGCTCCACGGTATTACGTCAATTCTCTCGCCGTTCAGCTCGTAGACCACCCGCTCAATACGGCTTCCCTTGGGGCCGATACATGCTCCGATGGGATCCACGTTGTCGTCATCGGAATAGACAGCAATCTTGCTGCGCTGGCCGGCCTCTCTCGCTATGCCCACAATCTGAACAATATTCTGGCTGATTTCCGGCACTTCCAGCTCAAAGAGCCTCTTAATCAGGCCCGGATGCGAGCGGGACACAACAATCTGCGGTCCTTTTGCCGACTTTCTGATTTCAATCACATAAACCTTCAGCCTCTTGTTGATCTCGTATTTTTCCCCGCGTATCGTCTCGCTGAACGGCAGGATACCCTCTGCGCGTCCCAGTTCAAGGCTGTAACAGCCTTTTTCCTGGCGCAGAATCGTTCCCGTCATGATTTCATCTTCTTTATCTGCATACTGTTCGTAAATTACGCCGCGCTCCGCCTCTCTGATGCGCTGCACGACTACCTGCTTCGCTGTCTGCGCCGCAATTCTTCCAAAGGACGACGGCGTTACTTCAATCTCCAGCGTGTCGCCCAGCTCATAAGCGGGATTCACTTCTTTCGCCTCCTCCAGCGACACTTCAAAGGAATCATCAAACACATCGTCTACCACCGTTTTTTCGGCAAAAACGTGAACCTCTCCTGTCGTATCGTCTATCGTCACACGCGCATTCTGTGTAATACCGAAATGGCGCTTATACGCTGATATCAGTGCGTTCTCTATGGCGTCGAGCAGCACTTCTTTTTTAATCCCTCTCTCATTTTCCAGTTCTTCAAGAGCGCTTATGAAATCTTCGTTCATGTCCTTCCTCCGTTAAAAATCTATATGGGCCCTGATGACCGCTATCAATTGGCGTTCCAAAATTTTTGTTTCGCCGGAAATACTTACCGTAACCGAATTTTCGTCAAACGCTTCCAGCACGCCTGTAAGCTCTTTTTGTCCGTCGAGCTTTTTATAAAGCCTGACGTCTACTTTGCCGCCGATGTTGTTCAGAAAATCCTTTTCCCTTGAAAACGGCCTGTCTATGCCGGGCGAGGAAACGCACAGCATGTATTGTCCGTCAATGGGATCCGCCTCGTCCATCGGACCGTCTATCGCCCGGCTGACTGTCTCAGTGTCGTCAAGAGTAACACCGCCCTCCTTGTCAATATATATAATCAGCTCCGCCGGCGCATCGCCGATTTTGTTGTATTCAATATCGACCAGTTCGTAGCCCATTCCGTCTATGACAGGGCCTACGGTCTCCCGAACCTTCGACTCAATTTTACCTGCCAACACTCTCTCCCTTCAAAAACTCGTCTTTCAAAATCAAAGAGTGGGTTCTCGCCCACTCTCCACACAAGAGCTATTCTGCCACAACTCAATTTTATCACACGATTTTTCTTTTTACAACCCCTTTTGTGCACAATTCCATACTTTTTTCAACAGAAAATCTGCGCTTCCTTCAATCCGTTCTCCGCTTTCTTCGCCGCAGCAATTGAAGTAACTTTAATATGATGCATATGGGCGTCCTTCTTAATGGTAAGATAAAACTTTCTATCCTCATAATTTCTCAGGATTGCCTCATTGGCGTTGTTTTTCTCGGTAATATACTTTCCGACCGCCGGAGCAACCTCTACCAGAAAACTCTTTTTCTCCGAATGCATGACCACCCTGTTTACCTCTCGTCTGACGCGCATTGCCATCGCCTGAGGAGAATATACCTTTCCGCTGCCTCCGCAATTATCACAGGAGGTGAGCAGAAGCGCCGACAGACGCTGCCGCACCTTTTTTCTGGTCATTTCCACAAGCCCGAGCTCCGTAATTCCCATGACATTCGTCTTCGTCTTGTCCCGCTTCAGCGCCTCGACCAGCGCCTCGACAACCTGCTCCTTGTCCTCATCCGACTCCATATCAATAAAATCAATCACAATAATACCGCCGATATCGCGCAGCCTCAGCTGCCTTGCAATTTCTTCGGCGGCCTCTATATTTGTATTGACAATCGTATCCTGCAGATTATCCTCTCCGATATATTTTCCCGTATTGACGTCGATGACCGTGAGCGCCTCCGTCTCATCTATCACCAGATAAGAACCGCTTTTCAGCCAAACTTTGCGCTGCAGCGCTTTCTCTATCTTCTGCTCAATGTCAAACCGATCAAAAATATTGTCGTCATCCTCATAATACTCAATCGAACCCGCAAAATTCGGGACGGTAATTCCCGCTACAGCTACCACTTTTTCATAATAATCCCGGTCGTTGATGATAAAACGGGATACATCGTCTCCCAGCCTGTCTCTTACAGTTCTGAACAGCAGCGTTTCTTCGGCGTGAATCAGCCTCGGCGCCGAAACAAAGTCTGCATGCCTGCTGATCTGCTGCCACATTCTCACCAGAAAACGAATTTCTTCTACAAACTCTTCCTCTGTGGCATCCTGCGCCGCCGTGCGCACGATAACACCCATTCCTTCCGGCTTAATGCGTTCAATCATCTCTTTTAAGCGGGCTCTTTCACTCTCCTCGCTGATTCGTCCGGATACGCCTACATGGTCTACCGTCGGCATCAGCACAATCATGCGGCCCGGCAGCGTGATATGTGTCGTGACTTTTACACCCTTCGTTCCCCCCTGCTGCTTCAGCACCTGAACGAGTATTTCCTGATTGGGTTTGAGCATATCTTTGATGCTGGCGTTTTGCAGCTCAATCTGTTCCTGCTGTCCGCCAAAACTCAAGTCAGACTTGTCCGCAAGAATATCACCCGCATAGAGAAAAGCGTTTCGTTCCAGCCCAACGTCAACAAAAGCCGCCTGCATCCCCGGCAGGATATTCGCCACTCTGCCTTTATAGATATTTCCTACTAGCCTTTCGTTACCACGCAGCTCGACGTGTATTTCCGCCAGCTCGCCGTCCTCCATCATCGCCACACGAGTTTCGTGAGCATTTACATCGGCAATCAGTTCCCGCATATCCCATCTCCAGATTTCAAAATATTATCAGCCTATCATGCCTTTCTTACGGCCGTCGGCTAAATTTTAACATTACACTATGCGCAGCTTCCGCTTCGCATAACCATACTATTTTAGTATAACACCAAACCGACAGACGGTCAAATATCATCTACAGGATGTATCCGGAACTCATCTGTATCGCCCTGCCTTCTGCGGCCGGTTGACCGGATGGATCGGCTTGCCCGCATGTACGATGTGTATCGCCTCCCGCATTACACCCTGCTGCAGGGCGAGAATCGCCTGTTCACTGTAGCCCCCCACATGGCTTGTAACCAGCACATTGTCCATTTTCAGCAAAGGGCTGTCCATCGCAATCGGCTCTTCCTCCAAAACATCCAGAGCTGCACCGGCAATTTCTTCCCTTTGCAGCGCCTGTTCCAAAGCCTGTTGATCCACAACACTGCCGCGGGCACAGTTGATAAGGAAAGCCGTATTTTTCATTTTTTGAAAGGCTCCCGCGTCGATCATATGAAATGTTTCCTTCGTCGCAGGACAGTGCAGACTGATAAAATCGCTCTTGGAGACAACCTCCGAAAACGTTGCCTTCTCAACGCCGTATTGTGCCATGTCCTCTGCCGTGGTATGCGGCGCACATGCTATTATTTTCACACCGAATACGGAAAGCTTCCGCGCAA
Source organism: Clostridiales bacterium (assembly GCA_003343685.1). GTDB lineage: Bacteria > Bacillota > Clostridia > Christensenellales > Christensenellaceae > QAKS01. Next base: position 12,396 of record QAKS01000006.1, read on the forward strand.
CATCTCTGGCAATCCTTCCGAAGCCGACCAATCCCACCGTACTTCCCGCAAAACGGTACAGCGGCTTTGCGCAGTTGATATTCCATCCCCCGCCTTTGACGTCCGCAGCAACAACCGGAAGTTTTCGCATCATGGCAAACAGCAGGGCCAAAGTATGGTTCGCGGTATCGTCAATGCCGTAGTCCGGTACGTTGCAGACGTATATTCCAAGCCGCTCTGCCGCAGCGCTGTCTATGGTATCTGTTCCGATTCCATAGCGGACTGCCGCCTTCAGATTCGGAAGTTTGCTTAACACGTGTGCCGTAATGGGGGCATATTGGCTGATCAGTACCTCTGCACCGGCACACGCGTCGATCACATCCTGTTCAGTTTTGCACTGATATGCCAGAAGTTCAATGTCCCCCGCCTCCTCTGCCATGTCATATTGCGTTTGTATACTTTCATATTGGTAATCCGTAACAACGATTCTGTGCATATAGTCTCCCCGCTTAAGTTTTTTCTTCTATAGGGCATGTCTCTCCCACGACAGCCCTGCAAACCCCATCCTGATTCAGGCTGATTATACCACAGCGAAAATTCAATATCAACGCAGCGGAGCCGGTTGTCACTGCACCTCCGTTACCTGCCGTTTCGTTTTACATCTCCCATTTTGACCGTGCTGTTTTCCTCAACAGCACAGCGAATGACGTCTCTTTCGGTGACTGTTCTCATTTCGTTCGTATCCTCGTCAACTACATAGACGATGTTAAATTTTCTCGTATCCATAGATGTCAGCGTCTCTCCGACGGTGCGGTTTTTCCCCACAGCGTGGCTTTTCACATCGAGACATCCGCTTTCCGTAAGTCTGCGCCGCTTTTCCTCGTCGCTTCTCACAAAAGAAAACAACCCGTATTTGAGCTGTCTTACTGCGGCGTAAATCAGGAATCCGCCCATTGTAAACATCGTCATGTTGAACCCTGATGATATCGCTTCAATCACGCCGAGCGCAAAAATTGCAACGCCCGCGAATATCCCCACAATGCCTCCCACACGGTTTGCCGTATCCTTCGGAATGATCATTCCCAGCACTGTGTATACGATTCTTCCTCCATCCAGCGGCAGTGCCGGGAGCAGATTCATCGCTCCCAGCATCAAGTTCGTATTTTTAAAGGCTTCCGAAAACGCGCCCATGTACTGTACCCTGCCCCAGGCATATATTCCCGCCGCTACCGCCATGCTAAGCACCGGCCCTGCCGCAGCAATCGCCACTTCCTTTCCTCCGGACAGTGCCCCCATGTTTTCAATTCTCGCCACGCAGCCGAAGGGAAGCAGCTCCACAGAATAAAAACGCACCCCCAGCGCAGAGGCCATAATTCCATGGGCACATTCATGTATGATAAGCGCCGCAAAAAAAGCCGCTACTTTTTCTATACCGTTCAGATAGCCCATCACAGCCATTACCGGTATGACGGCCAAGCTCATCCGAAAACGCCCTATTTTAAGCATCACCCGCCGATTCCCAGTATCTCACCGGCATCCAGAGAATCCATATATCCGATTCCTCCCATCGTTGTCAACGTCAACTCCTCCCCCGCCAGTTTCCCGACCTGATCGTCATTTTTCACCGCATCACCGACAGAAACCGTTGGCACGATCCCCTCATATGTGGTAGTAGTGCCGTTTTCGTTCGTGATCGTCACGCCGCTGCTGCTGACGCCGGAAACCGTTCCCGACAGTATGGCGCTTACTTTTGCATTGTCTTCGCCCGTCACTGTCACATTAATTCCATTCTGCTCAAACGTTTCAACAACCTCTCCCGCCATGGGCAGGCTGTAATCTTCAGAGGTCACAATTACGTCGTCACCGTTTACATATTTCAGCCTTCCGAGCGTCTCGTCCTCCGCATAATTCGCCGTTTCCGTTACATTTTCCGCACCTGTCTCGCCGATTTTCACACCCCATAAAAGCAGCGCCAGCATAGCACACAGCATTACATTCCGCAAAAGCTTTCTCTGTGGCGGAGAAAGCCGATCCAGTATTCCACCCGTATGTTCTTCCTCTTCCCAGTGCGTATTGCTGTAGCTCTTAAATTTATTATTGTCGCTTTCCATTTGCGCCCTCCGAAATATTATTCATAGTATCTATATTTGACGGCATTATGGGAATATGCGCAAAACAAAAAAAACACATGCGGTCAGGCATGTGTCTTCAAACAGTATTATCGGCTTTTCTCAATTCTTTGTTGTGTTTCCGCTTTTTTCGTTCCGCAGGCTTATTCCGCGCCCTGTACCTGCGCAACCTGAGCGTCTTTTGGCTTCTCAGCCTCGCCCGTCGGCATTTCCGTGCTTTCGGCAGTCACACCGTCGCTCTCCCCGCTGAGTGAGTTCAGCAGTTCAACCGCCCTGTTCAGCATTGTATCCTCCTGCGCATTATCCGCATTACCCGCGGAAACCGCCTCGTCGGGCGTCACGCCTTGTCCGTTCAGCGCCTCCCCCGTGGCAGTGTAGTATTCAGCCGTTGCCAGTTTTACACCGTCTCCGTTGCTGCCGACCTGAATAAAGGACAGCGCAACCCCCTTGCCCACCGTTTTCTCTCCGATCACTACGGCCCTTTTGTTGCCCTGCAGCGCTGCCGCAAACACCTCTGCCGCGCCCTGTGTCTCGCCGTCGACAATGACGATAATCGGCAGCTCAGTCAAAATATTCGCATCCGCATTCCACGTGCTTCCCTCTCCGTTTTTGCTCATCGTATAGCATATTCTTCCGCTGGAAAGCAAAAGATTGCTGATATCTGCCGCCTGATTCACAAATCCGCCGGGATTGCCGCGCACATCTATTACGATTCCCTTTGCGCCTTCGCGCGTGACAGTATCCACTGCCTTTTTAAAATCATCTACGCTGGTACCGCTGAACTCCAGAATATTGATATATCCTACGGTAGGCGTCGGCATATCCGAAAACACCACCTCAATATCGGGCGATTTGCGGACAATGGTTACGTCCATGTCCGTATCGCCGGAACGCACCTTCAAAGACAGTTCTGTTCCGTCCAGTCCCCGAAGCCGGCTCACAGCGTTATCAATATCGATCTTACGCGTATCTCTTCCGTCTATTTCCAAAATCAAATCCCCAACCTGTATATTTGCGTCAAAAGCAGGCGTATCCGCAAACACACGCGAAACCATAGCATATCCCGTACTCCGGTTTTTTTTCAGCATCATTCCCTGGCCGATATACGAGCCCTCGCTCTTTTCGTCAAAGTATTTAAAGTCCTCTTCCTCATAAAATGCGGAATACCCGTCTCCCAACGCCGATACCATTCCTTTCAGCGCCCCTGTCGAAACGTTCATATCCTCTGTATCGGCGTAATAGGACTCGTCCAACACCTTTTTTAAATCGTCCAGTTCAAAGTACTCCATCAGCTTTTCGTACTCATCGCCCTTGATATAAATTTCGCCGCCCTCCCGCATCGTCTCTATTGTCACTGCGTGGGTAACGAGAGCTGTTACGGCAACCACGACAACTACAATCGCGGATATTAAAAAGATCAGTCGTTTTCCTCGCAAATCACAAACCTCCAATGTGTTGTGCTCATTATACACAAAACGTCCGCATTTTTCAACACGATCCGCTTTTACGCCCCATCGTTTACAACAAATTTAAAATATCTCACTTCCCGGCTTATCAAAACGTAAATCTCGATTGTTCCCGTCCCTCTGCGCATCTATTTAAAACATCGCGCCATACAGATAGCCGCCACACAGTCCGCAGCCGGTGAAAAAAGCCTGCG
>QAKS01000110.1 GCA_003343685.1 Clostridiales bacterium
AACGCAGCCAAAATCTACGGGGCGTATACGGGAGGCTTTCCCGCATACGCCCCGTAGGCGTTTCCTGTTTATTTCTGTATGATATGGATGTCCCGGGTGCCGGAGCAGAGCAGCTCGGTTCGCTTTTCCATCTGTGCAAAGCTGCGGCCCTGGCAGCGGCGGTTACCTCGCCTTGCAGCACACCCATATTCATGCCTTGAAAATCCGCTCCGTGATAAGGAATTGGATGAACTTGTTTCATGCACCCGAAACCATCAGTTGGCAGTTGATTCGAACTTAGTTCCTCATCACTGTAACGCCTAGGGTATCGTACTCTTTTAAAATTCCCAGCACAACAAATCGTGCATCGTTGAACTCATAGCTGCACGTGGACAGTGTAATAATCCGGTCTGAGGGCAACGGCGTGACGCTGCTTTCAAAAGTCGATTTCTCGATGGCGGATACGATCCAATTCTCAAACTCCATCTCATTTGTAAAACCAACAGCCCATGCGTCCTCTTCCACGCTGGCCACATACCCGGCGAAGAGCTCGACCACATAGTTCGTGTCAAGCGTCACCAGAAGCAGCTGCGGATGTTCCTCGTAATACTCCTGCTTCTTATAGCCGTCCAGAGAGGAAAACATGCTGCCGTTTTTCATGTGATGGCCGTAGATGATGGAGTGGGCATCTGAAAGATCCCCGTTCACCCGGCAATCCAGAAACAGGCACCCATTGGCATTGTATGCACCGTCAAAAAGATGCCTCAGATAATAAGAATTGTCGTTTCCCTGCACCACGGGGTAGTTGATAACGGTTCCCTCGCAGTAGAGCCATCCGACGATATCCGGATTGATCTCCCTAAGCGCTTGAAAGTCCACCTCCGGCCAGTCGATATCAGAATCCGGCTCCTCCCCATCCTCCTTTGTTTCATCTGTGGGCCGGGGAGGATTTTTTGTAGGGTCAGGAACCTGCACATAATCTGTCAGACCCAAATAGGTCTCATCGCTCTGTGCGGACTCGCTGTAATATAAATAAAGCTGGTATCCGCCAAACCCGAAAACGGCAAGGAAAACGACCGTCAGCAAAATAAGCAAAGTTTTCTTCATTTGCGCTCCTCCTCATACTGGTTTGCCAGTTTGTAAAATGTGCTGCGCCTGAGGTTCAATGATCGCATCGCAGCGACTGCGGTGAGTCCTCCCGCCTTCCATCTGCCATATACCGATTCCCAGTCTGGAGGATACTCCGCCGGCGGCCGTCCCAGATGCTTTCCCTGTTCCTTTGCCACAGCGATCCCCTCCGCCTGCCTTTGCCGAATCGTAAGACGCTCCTGCTCAGCGATACTGGCCAGCATCTCGATCAGGATGTTGTTGATCATCTCAAATACCCATTCCTGTCCCTCCGGCAGCTCAAGCATGGTCGTTGGCAGGTCGATAACCCTGACCTGAATGTGGTGCGTTTTGTAGTATTCCAGCTCCTGCCGGATATGCTCTTTATTTCTACTGAGACGGTCAAGAGATTTGATTATCAAAACATCGCCATCCCGCAGCATGGTGTTCTTCAGTGCAAGGTAGCCTGTTCGATCCAAGCTGGCGCCGCTGGCCTTGTCTGTTACGATATCTCGTTCTGCAACGCCGCAGTCCAATAGTGCCTTGATCTGCCGGTCCAGGTGCTGTTCTGTTGTGGACACTCGGGCATAACCATATGTTTTCCTCATCGTGTAATCACTTCCATTCGCTCTGAAAATCCGTCCATAAAGGTCACTCGGATTGTGGATATGTCCGAAAAACGAAAAGAGGCTTTTTCAGACGGGAGAACGCCTTGCTTTTGCCGCCCTTCACCACCCTCTGCAAAGGTGTACCTTTATGGAGCTATATACTTACACGAAGCCAGGCCGGGAATTGCAACTTTCGAAAGAATATTTGAGGAAGCCTTGATATTGTTCCGGATTTTGAATATAATAAAGGTGTTGAGAAAGGAGCAGTGGAGATGAAATACCTTTCAAGCGCACAAGCAGCAGAAAAGTGGGCTGTTTCACAGCGGTGGGTAATCAAACTCTGTGAGCAACAGCGGATTGAGGGAGCGCAAAGAGCCGGCAGCACATGGATCATCCCCGAAGACGCAGAAAAGCCTGCCGACGCCCGCATCAAAAGCGGGAAATATATCAAACCGAAGGTAAAGGAGGACGCCGGCAATGGCAGTACCAACTAATATAAAGACGTTGCTCTCCGGCAGTGTCGTCGAGTGGGCAAGAATTGAGTTTAAGGAAACCTGGGATGCTGAGGCCTCCCTGAAAACCATTTGTGCTTTCGCCAATGACATCGACAACTGGGGCGGCGGTTATCTGGTTATCGGCGTGAAGGAGCAGGGTGGAAAGCCCGTCTATCCGCTGCAGGGCGTTCCCACAGAAAAGATTGACGGCTATTTGAAGGACATGCTGAATAAATGCAAACGCATTCAGCCGGAGTATATGCCCATCGTCGAGGTAGCCGATTACGATGGCAAGAAATTCATTGTTATCTGGGCGCCCGGCGGGAACGCCCGTCCCTATTCCTCCCCCAAGACGATGGCGAGGGACAATAAGGAGCGCATCTACTACATCCGCAAGATGTCCAGCACGCTTGCTCCGTCCGAGGAGGAAAAACGGGATCTGTACAACCTTGCCAACAATATACCCTTTGACGACCGGGTAAACCATGAGGCCGAGCTGACGGACTTGAATATTACGCTGATCCAGAGTTATTTGAAGGAGATCGGCAGCTCGCTCTACGGGGAATCCAAAACAATGGATTTCGTTGACCTGTGCAAGAGCATGAATATCATCAGCACACTTCCGGAGTATGCGAAGCCGAAGAATGTGGGCCTGATGTTTTTCAGTATGGAGCCGGACCGCTTTTTCCCATATGCCCAGATCGATATCGTAGAGTTCCCCGATGACACGGGCGACCGCATCCGGGAAAAGACCTTCAAGGGGCCGCTGCATCAGCAGCTGCGGGAAGCATTGCAATATATCAAAAACAGTATCCTGCAGGAGCAGGTCGTCAAGGTGGACGGTGTGGCGGAGGCGCGGCGCTTTTTCAATTATCCATATGCCGCCATTGAGGAGTCTCTCTCGAACGCAGTCTATCATAAGGGCTACGATGAACGAGAACCGATTGAAGTGCGTGTTGAGACGGATCGGATTATCATTGTCAGCCACCCCGGCGCAGATCGCTCTATCAGTACGGAAAATTTAAGAGAGTTTCGAGTATACAGCCGCCGGTACCGCAATCGCCGCATCGGTGAATTTTTAAAAGAAATGCATCTGACGGAGGGGCGCAATACCGGTTTTCGTAAAATTCGGAATGCTCTTCGCAACAACGGCTCTCCCGATCCCTTATTTGAGACGGATGAGGTGCGCACCTATTTTACAACGACGCTTTATATTCATCCGGATTTTGATACACATCAATCGTCTGAGGCGATAAATGAGGATGTCGGAAATAATGTCGGAGATTTGTCGGAAATCGAGACGGAGGTGCTGACGGCCATCCGTGGAGAACCTCATCTCTCCGCAAAAAAGATTGCCAGTCAGATAGGTGTGACAGACCGCACCGTAGAACGTGCCATCCAGATGCTGAAGCAAAAGCAATATATCAGGCGAGAAGGCTCAACCCGCGGGAAATGGATTGTATTAAAGTAAGGGAGGCGGCAAAATGGCGCGTCAATATAAACTGGCAAGAAAAATGAAAAAAATAACGCTGACCGTAGCCGCCGAAGATCTGGGTGTGTCGCAGCCAACGCTGTCTGCTTGGGAGAGCGGGAGAAGAAGCCCCACCATTGAGGCGCTGATCCGTATGTCTGAGTATTACGGCGTTACTGTAGATTTTTTGCTTGGAAAAGCAAAAGAAAGCGACTCGCGGGTAGATATGACGCTTCCAGTTTCAAAAGAGATGCTGCCCGCCTTGCATGAAGCGCCTGTCTACTCACCGAAAAACGGTTGGGCGTTTGTAGATGCAGTCGAGCGGCAGCTTCGCTTTGCAACCGGCTTGTCCTTGCCCTTTGCCGATGTACAGGATGTCTATATGCTGCCGCCGCTGTTTTCCACAGCCGCCGCACCCCAACATAAGCCGCTCTCCAAGGCAGAGCTTGCCGGGCTGGACGAGGTGTGGGTGGAGCCTATCTCGGCTGATATCACACTGCGGCAGGAACTGCGAGGATGGTATCATGTCAAAGCCCGCTTTGTGGAAAACGAGATGGGGCAACGGTTTTACTTCGACTTCTACGGAGCCAAGTGGCTGGCGTTTGTGGGGCAATGGGATTCAGAACGATAAATCGGGAGGGAGGCAATATTGATGAAAAACATATTGGTAGTTCAAGGCGGTGGACGTGCCAAAGGAAATACTGCTCAACTGGTGGATTCCTTTATCAAAGGGGCGACAGAAGCCGGGCATACCGTTTAGAAGATCAATCTAAATCAGACAGAGGTGAAAGGCTGCATCGGCTGCAACGCCTGTCGTTATGGAAAACCGTGCGTCCAGAAGGATGGATTCAACGACCTTGTACCTAAAATCAAAGCAGCGGATTTAATTGTGTTTGCATCGCCGCTTTTGTTTTGGACATTGTCATCCAAAATCAAAGCATTTATCGAACGATTTTACTGTATCGCAGAGGAAGACCCTGCTCCTCCGCTGTGTAGATATGAGAGATATCCAATCAAAGATGCCGCGCTGCTTATGACATCTGCTGACAATTATTTTTGGACGTATGAACAAGCGGTATCTTACTATCAATTTGCAATCATCAACTATATTGGATTTCAGGATAGAGGGATGCTGCTTGCTGGAGGCTGCGGAGATACAAATGGCAAGCCACAGATAGACAAGACAGATTATCTTGAAAAAGCATTTGAATTTGGGAAGAATATTTATAGAGATTAAGTGCAGCTCCCGATTTGTCGAGTTGTTAGTTTTAGCCGAAAGAAGGCCGGAGTGTGGAGAACAGATATTATGCCGCAATTGATCTGAAGTCGTTCTACGCTTCGGTCGAATGCATGGATCGTGGACTTGACCCGATGACCACCAACCTGGTGGTCGCCGACGCAAGCCGAACGGAGAAGACCATCTGCCTGGCGGTCACCCCTGCCCTTAAAGCCTACGGCATCTCCGGAAGGGCGCGGCTGTTCGAGGTTGTCCAAAAGGTCAAGGAAGTCAATGCACAGCGGCAGCGCCGGGCACGGGGGCGAAAACTCACTGGAGAATCCTACGATGCCAACGAGCTGAAGGCCTCGCCGGAGCTTGCTCTTTCGTATATCATAGCGCTGCCGCGCATGGCGCTCTATATGGAGATCAGTACGAAGATATACAACATCTACCTCCGCTTTGTTGCGCCGGAGGATATCCACGTTTATTCCATCGACGAGGTGATGATCGACCTGAGCCATTACCTGGGCGCCTACGGTTTGTCCGCACGGGAGTTAACTGCAAAGATGATCTGCGAGGTCTACGCCGAGACCGGCATCACCGCCACGGCGGGCATCGGCACGAACCTCTATCTCTGCAAAATTGCCATGGACATCATGGCCAAGCACGCTAAACCGGATAAAAACGGCGTACGCATTGCCGAGCTGGATGAGATGAGCTACCGCAAGCAGCTATGGAGCCATCGACCCCTGACTGATTTCTGGCGCATCGGCAGGGGCTATGAGAAGAAGCTGGAGGCCGCCGGCCTCTACACCATGGGCGATATTGCCCGCTGCTCCCTTCATAACGAAGACAAGCTGTATCAATTGTTTGGCGTCAATGCCGAGCTCTTGATCGACCATGCATGGGGCTGGGAGCCCTGCACCATGGAGCAGATCAAAGCCTACAAGCCTGAAACCAACAGCGTCAGCTCCGGACAGGTGCTCTCCTGTCCCTATTCCTTTGACAAAGCCAAGCTGATCGTCCGGGAGATGACGGAGCTGCTGGCGCTGGATCTGGTGGATAAGAACCTTGCAACCGACCAGTTGACGCTCACAATCGGCTATGATATCGAAAACTTGAGCAACCCGGAAATCAGCCGCAGCTATAAAGGCGAGGTTACCACCGACCGCTATGGCAGAAAGGTTCCAAAACACGCCCACGGCACCGCCAATCTCGACCGCCAGACTTTTTCCACCATGCTGATCATGAAAGCCGTCATGGAACTGTACGAGCGCATTGTGGATAAAAAGCTGCTGGTACGGCGAATCACACTGACTGCCAACCGTCTGGTAGACGCCGCCGCTGCGCGCAGGCAGGCGGCGCCGGAACAGTTGGATCTGTTCACCGATTACGCAGCTCTGGAGCAGCAAAAGGCCGAGGAGGAAGCCGCACTGGAACGGGAAAAACGGATGCAGCAGGCCATGCTGGAAATTAAGAAAAAATACGGGAAAAACGCCATTCTCAAGGGAATGAATCTTCAGGAAGGCGCAACCACCATAGACCGGAATAAGCGAATCGGGGGACACAAGGCATGAGTGATAAATATGACGACATCATCCATCTCCCGCACCATGTTTCCAAGACCCGACCGCAGATGCCTGCCCTGGACCGCGCCGCCCAATTTGCGCCGTTTGCTGCCTTAACTGGACATGGAGCCGCCATCGCCGAGGCCGGCAGGTTAACCGAACAGAAACGGGAGCTCGCCGAGCATGAGCAGGCGGCGCTCAATGAAGCACTCGGCCGGATACAGGAGCAGTCCGGCAAGCACCCGATTGTCACCATCCTTTATTTCATGCCAGATGAGCGCAAAGCCGGCGGAGCCTACCTCAGTGCGACTGGCGAAGTGAAAAGGATAGACGAGTATGAAAGGCTGCTCATCTTTCAAAACGGACTGAAGGTTCCCATAGACGACCTGATGGAAATAGAACTCGGTTAAGGGCTATTCACACATCGGGAGTGGCTCAATAGCGTACAATATGATATAATAGAAACATGAAAAACGGAGAAGAAAGCAAAGAGAAGATTTGTCCGGCGTGTGGAAGCACGGAGAAGCAGATGAGAAAAGGGTATAA
>QAKS01000061.1 GCA_003343685.1 Clostridiales bacterium
CGGGAGATTGCAAAAGAGCTCAATATTGTCATTATAGACTGATAGCAGGGAGATGAATAAGGATGGGCGTTGTAAACGATCTTGCAGCAAAAATGCCTCTTCCCCGTATGGTGCAGGTGGAGCAGCATTTTGACAGAACGGCCGTTACGGACATTGACGGCAGCGTCGAAAAAGCGCTGGCGGACGAGGGGGTATTGGATTCGGTACGCCCGGGAATGTCCATAGCGGTCACGGCGGGCAGCCGGGGGATATCCAATATTGCCGCGATACTGCGGAGGGTGGTGCGCGCATTAGAGGAAAGAGGCGCGAAGCCGTTTGTCATACCTGCTATGGGCAGCCACGGCGGCGCCACGGCACAGGGGCAGTCGGATGTGCTGACGGCGCTGGGCGTTACAGAGGAATACCTTTCGTGTCCAATACGTTCCTCTATGGATGTCAAGCGGATTGGCACAACCTTTGACGGACGGCCGGTACAGATTGACGCTCATGCGGCAGCTGCGGACGGCATTGTGGTGGTCAACCGCGTAAAGGCGCATACCTCTTTTACTGGGCCGGTGGAAAGCGGGCTGATGAAGATGATGGCTATAGGACTGGCAAAACAGGCCGGCGCCGAAGTCTGCCATCAGGAGGGATATGGCAAAATTGCCGGCAACATTCGGAAATACGGCAATGCCATACTGGAGTATGCCAATATTCTGTTTGGCGTGGCAATTATAGAAAATGCCTTTGACGATACGTATGAGATTCACGCCGTCAGACCGCAGAATTTTGAAAAGACCGAAACCAAGCTGCTCAAACGGTCCAAGAGCCTCATGCCACGCATCATGTTTTCGGACATTGACGTGCTGGTGGTAGATAAAATGGGCAAAAATATAAGCGGATTGGGTATGGACCCCCACATTACGGGGTGCTTTGCCAGCCCTTATGCCAGCGGGCCGCCGAGACCGGACAAGCTGGTGGTTTTGGATCTGACGGATGAAACACACGGAAACGCAAACGGAATGGGGGTTGCGGATGTCACCACGCGGCGTCTTCTGGAGAAGTTTGATTCGGAAGCGACCTACCCGAACGCACTTACCGCAACGCTTACGCCTGCTGTGCGGATTCCTATGGTTATGGACAATCAGAGGCTGGCTATCCAGACGGGCGTTAAGACAGCGGCCGGATTTGACAAGGAAAATATCCGCATGGTACGCATTGCGGATACGCTGTCGCTGAGCAGAATCTGGATATCCGAGGCGATGCTGGAGGACGCCCGGAATACTCCCGGAGTTACAGTGATAGGGGAGCCGGAAGAGTTGGCTTTTGATGAAGAAGGCAATCTGTTCTGACATGATAAGCCGGACGGCGCGTCCTCGGTACGGAGGACGCGCCAAAATATGACAGGAGCTGTACAAAACGACATTCCGCTCCGACAGAAGTGAGAGACATAAACGGAGTTTCGGTTTTGTATGTGCAATTTATAACAAAAATTTTATTTTTTTCCTTGACAGTAGAAATTAATTTGCTATAATAATATTAGGATTCAAATTGTATACACTAAGAACACTAAGAATATTCTAGATTTACACAATTGCATAAACGGATTTCAACAACTGTCTATCGGTCATTACATTATTAAAAACAGTTAGGGGGATATCAATTTTGGAGAAGAGAAAAGTAGCGGTTATTACGGGCGCAACGAGGGGAATCGGCAATGCCATAGCAAACAGAATGGCAGACGACGGATTTGCCATTGTAGCCTGCGGAACGATGTCTCCGGAGCGTGCGGATGAGCACCTGAAGGAGGTAAAGGAAAAGACGGAGATGCTTTATGTAAGGGCGGACATGTCCAAGCAGGAGGACAGGGAAAACCTGATTGCCAGCGCGGTAGAGCGTTTTGGGCGCATTGATGCGCTGATCAATAACGCCGGCGTCGGCTCTGTAAAACAGGAGAACATACTTGACGTTTCGGAGGAGAGCCTGAACAGGGTGATGGACATCAACCTGAAGGGGTATCTGTTTACCGCTCAGCTCGCCGCCAAGCAGATGATCAAGCAGGTAAAGGAGGATCCGGATGGGGACAAGCCTGTCATCGTCAACATGTCTTCCATATCCGCTTATGCGCTTTCCGTCATGAGGGGCGAATACTGCATGTCCAAAGCGGCCATTGCCATGCTGACAAAGCTTTTGGCGTTTGCGCTGGCAGACTATGAAATCAACGTATATGAGATACGCCCCGGCAACATTCTGAGCGATATGACCGCTCCTGTCAAAGAAAAATTTGACAAATACATAGCCGACGGCCTGCATCCTCTGCGCCGTTGGGGAACGGGCGAGGACTGCGCAAAGGCGGTTTCTGCGATTTGCATGGGATATCTGCCCTACACCACCGGGTCGGCTATTGACGTAGACGGCGGTTTCCACATGAAATGGTTGGATTAAAAAGGCTTTTATATCCGCAAAAAGGATATTAAAAAACAATAATCAAGGAGGAATGAAATGAAAAAGAACAAACTTTTGGTAATTGCGCTCGCGATCCTGATGACGGTATCGCTGGTGGCAGGATGCGCGGCGCCCGCGGCGCCTGCGGAAACCCCTGCGGCAGAGACGAAGGCTCCGGCGACAGAGGCTCCCGCCGAGACGAAGGCTCCGGCGGCTGAGACGGAAGCTCCGGCGACAGAGGCTCCCGCCGAGGCGGATTCCGACTTTACGGTTCTTTCTTCGACCAAGGGTATGGACAACGAGTATTATGCCGAGCTGAACAGAGGCGGCGAGGAATATGCTAAGCAGATGGGCTTTGAGTATGTCACGCTGTCTTCTGAGGACAACGAGCAGAAGCAGATTGCCGACTTGGAGTCGGGTCTGGTAACATATGAGCCGGATTTCGTTATCATCATGCCCACAAGCTCCAGCATAGTGCCTGCGTTGGCAGACCTCTGCGAAGCGGCGAAGGTTCCGTTTGTAACGTTGTGGGACTATCCGGAAGGCTTTGATTTTACTCCCTATGAGTATCACCTGGAACACATTCTGACAGATATGGAGCTGGAAGGCTACACAATGGCTACTTATCTGTTTGAGGCAATGGGCGGCAAGGGCAACATCGTCGCGATTGACGGCCTGCTCGGTTCTACGACTGCTGTAGAGCGCCACAAGGGCCTCGAGAGAGCGCTGAAGGAAAATCCCGATATCAAGCTGCTCGAGTCTCAGCCCGGAAACTGGAATCGCTTTGATGCAGCTCCGGTATTTGAAGATATGTTCATCAAGTACGGCGATGAGATCAACGGCGTATGGACCGCAAACGACGACATGGCTCTCGGCGTATATGAGATTTTGGCGGGCGCAGACAAAGTCGGCGGCAAGATTCCGATCGTAGGCCTTGACTGCCTGAGCGATGTTCTGAAGCTGATCGAAAAGGGTGAATATGTCATGTCCATGTCCGGAGACGCTCCCGGAATGCAGGCTCTGGCAATGTCCATCGGTTATGACTTCGTAAAGGGTGGTATTCGCCCCGAGACTGACGAGAGACGCTTCATCATGTATGCTCCACCGATCATCACGAAGGAAAATGCTGCTGAGTATTATGAACTGTGGTATGGCGAATCGGCAAAGACCCGTGACTGGACGGTCGACAGCAAACTCCTCAGCAAAGAGGCTTAAGTACAACGGATAGGATTAATCCGTGGCCGCGCCCTTTAAGGGGGCGGCTGCGGACTGGTTAAAGCTGATTTTGGGAAGCCGCAGATCGACAGTGCGCAATGCACGCTGTACAAAATATAGAGAAACGGTTTGCGGTTTTCTTACTAGCAAGGGAGAGTGAAAGAATGCAGGAGATTGACCCGAAACAGAGCATTGTCAAAATGGAGGGCATTTACAAGAGCTTTGCAGGTGTGCAGGCGCTGAAAAATGTCTCTCTGGAGCTTCGCGATGGTGAGATTCTCGCGCTGATCGGTGAGAACGGCGCCGGGAAAAGCACACTGATGCGTGTCCTGATGGGCATAGAGCACAAGGATGCGGGCGCCATATATATGAACGGCAAAGAGATCAACCCTGCCACGCCTATTGAGGCCCAGGCGCTGGGTATCGGTATGGTGTTCCAGGAGCAGGCTCTGTTCCCTAATTTAAGCGTTGCCGAAAATATCTTTCTCGGACGTGAAGAGGGTATGATAACGGCAAATTACCTTCATTGGAAGGAATTATATAAAGAAGCGGAAATGATATTGAACGAGGTTCATCTGAACCATATCAGCCCGCGAACCACCTTGGGGACGCTGAGCTTTTCTGAGCGGCAAATGGTGGAGTTGGCCCGGGTGTTGTATCCGGCAGTGCGCAGCAAGCGCAAGGGCGTGATCATCCTCGATGAGCCGACCGCAGTGTTGTCTCCGAGCGAGGTGGAGCAATTGTTTACGGTTGTTCAGGGATTGCGTGAGCATGCGTCCTTCGTGTTCATTTCGCATCATCTGGACGAGATTGTGGAATATACGGACCGTGTAGAAGTAATGAAGGACGGTGAAAATGTAGGGGGACTGATGACGAAGGATTCCTCCATACAGATTCTTCAGGAAATGATGGTCGGACGCGAGTTTTCCGCTGACTTTTATCTGGCGGGGGATTTGCGTACGCCGGAGGAAGAGGTTGTGCTTGAGCTGGATGGCGTGACAAACAAAGCCATCAGTAATATTTCCTTTAAGCTGCGCAAGGGAGAGATACTCGGCGTGGCCGGGCTCATGGGCTGCGGAAAGGAAGAACTGGCAAAAGCCATATTTGGCGACGTGCCTATCACGTCGGGAACGATTACCGTCGGCAAAGACAAGAAGATAGCCGGAAATATTGAAAAGGCTGTTGAGGCAGGGATAGGGTATTTGCCCAGCGACCGCCGGGCCGAGGCCATTCTCAACACGATGTCGGTGGGCCATAATATAACGATTGCCAATCTGGAAAATTTTGAAGCTAAGGGATTCCTTAGCAACTTAAAAGAGAAAGCCTGCGTAGATGATTATATCGAGCGCCTGAAAATAAAGACGCCGTCGGCAAAAACGCTGATCACCAATCTGTCGGGAGGAAACCAGCAAAAAGTCATACTTGCCCGCTGGCTGTCATGCAAACCGAACATTATTATCATGGAGCAGCCCACCAGAGGTATTGACGTGGGTGCAAAACAGGAGATCTACAAGATCATGCGCGATCTTGCGGACGAAGGCATTTCGATCATCGTAATCTCTGACGAGATGCCTGAGCTGATAGGCCTTTCCAATCGTATTTTAACGATGCGCAAAGGGACTATTACAGGAGAACTCGATTGTCAGAAGGAGGAAGAAATCAATGAAAAAAACATCATCCAATATATTACCTGATGGTACGATCGCCAAGAAGCGCAGAAATATAGACTATTCTCTGTTTATCGCGCCTGTAATGCTGGTGATCTGCGTTATCCTTTTTACTATTATCAACCCGAAGTTTATATCCATTACGAACCTGATGAACATTCTGAGACAGGGCGGACCGCTGTTCATCGTATCCTTCGGCCTGACGGGCGTCATTTTGACGGGCAGCATCGACATTTCGTCGGACGGACTGATGAGTCTGTGCGGTATCAGCGCTGTTATGCTGGCAAACGTGGTTGCTGTAGGCGGCGGCTGGGTGAGTGTGCTGCTGGGAATGCTGATCGGACTGGTATTCGGTGCGCTGATGGGCGTGTTGGTATCCTATGTGCGTCTCCCTTCGTTCCTGGTAACGTATGGCATGGCGACCATATGCCGCGGCATTGCGCTGATCATATCGGGCGGTGTGGCGCAGAACACAATGTTTACCGAGTTTAAAAAGCTGGGTAACGGAAATCTGTTTGACGTATTTCCCACCATGGCGGTGTTTGCCATTGTTGTGTTTGTCATCATGCACATTTTGACGAAAAAAATGAAGTATGGACGCTCACTGTATGCCATTGGCGCAAACGAAAGAGTCGCTGCTTTAAGCGGCCTGCCCGTGAAAAAGTACAAGCTGATTGCCTTTATTGTCGCGGGACTGTGCACCGGCCTCGGCGGCGTACTGATGAGCGCCCGTCTGGGTGCCGGCACACATGCGCGGGGCGACGGAATGTCTCTGGACGCCATTGCTGCGGTTGTTATGGGCGGCACGTCGCTGTCAGGCGGCAAGGGTAGTGTTGCCCGCGCCATCACAGGTGTGTTCGTCATACAGATGATCAACAACGGTTTGAACCTGATGGGCGTATCGCCGCACGTTCAGGTTCTGATAAAGGGTATCGTAGTTATTCTGGCGGTTGCCGCTTCCAAGGACTGGAAGAGTAATGAAATCGTCAAGTAAGGGAGGATACTTACTATGAGCGATACTATGAAAGCTGTAGTATTCAAAGAGCTGGGCAAGGTGGTCGTCGAGGACCGCCCTGTTCCGGCCATCAAAGATTCGAAGGATGCCATTGTCCGCGTGACGAAGGCGGCAATCTGCTCCAGCGACATCCATATCAAGCACGGCATGATTGCCCGCGCGAAGGAGGGCACTATTCTCGGACACGAAATTGTGGGCGAGATTGTGGAGACAGGCGCGGATGTGCGCAAGGTCAAAAAGGGAGACCGGGTGACGGTCAACAACGAGACCTTTTGCGGAGAGTGCTTTTTCTGCAGGCGCGGATATGTCAACAACTGCTCCAACGGGGGCTGGATGCTGGGCTGTGTTGAGGACGGCGGCCAGGCGGAGTACGTGCGCGTGGCCTATGCAGACAACTGCTGCGACATCATTCCCGAGGGAGTGTCCGACGATCAGGCGATGCTTGTAGGCGACGTTTTGGCCACGGGCTTTTGGGCGGCGGAGATAGGCGAAATCAAGCCCGGAGACACTGCTGTGGTGATAGGCGCAGGACCGACGGGTCTCTGCACCTCCATGTGTGCGAGACTGTATACGCCGGCGAGACTGATCTCCATCGACATTTCGGACGAGAGGCTGGCGTTTGCAAAGGAGCATGGACTTGCCGACATCACCATAAACTCCAAAAAAGAGGATGCGCTTGAGATCGTGCGCAGCCTTACGGATGGAAGAGGGGCAGACAGACTGTTTGAATGTGCCGGAGGTGCGAATACCTTTGAGATGGCATGGCAGATTACCCGCCCGAGCGGAATCGTATGCCTGGTAGCGCACTATGAGGACGACCCTCAAAAGCTGCCGCTTCGCAAAATGTATGGAAAGAACCTCGTATTCAAGACAGGCGGGGTTCATGCAAACGCATGTGCCAAAACGCTGGATTTGATTCGGGAGGGCAAGCTCGATACCATGCCGCTGATTACACATCGGTATGCCTTGAGCGACGCGCTCGAGGTGTATCGCCTCTTTGAGAATCAGGAGGATGGCGTTATTAAGGTGGTTTTTGAGCCGTAAAGCTCCAGTATTATAAAATTAAAAATTTCAGAAAGGGTGATCAGTTTGTCCAAAGAGCCAAATATAAGAAAATTTGAGATTTTCCTGGAAACCGTGCGCAGCGAGGGCGGCGCAGAGTTAGAAAAACCGCTGAAAAAGTGTGCTGCTGTAGCCGTTATCAAAAACCCGTTTGCCGGCGAATACGCTGAGGATTTGACAGAGCTTATGGAGTACGGCGAGTATTTGGGAGATTACC
>QAKS01000026.1 GCA_003343685.1 Clostridiales bacterium
ATACAGACAATCAGAAGATGCAGAGTTGATCAATCATATCGAAATTGCCTTTTCTGATAGACCCCTATTATTTTTTCGTAATACTTCCGTCAATGCGGTCGGCTCTGCCGTCCGCTGTGATGTGTGAGGGGAGGATAGACCCCTCACTTTAACCTGCTTTCCATCATAACCGTCAAATTTGGGCGGTTATGATGCGGATCGCGTTCGTTGCAAATCCGCCCGTTCCAACTGCCGCTCGTAAAAATACTCTTTTGCTTCTTCAATCGGGCGGATCGTATAGAGCAAACTTCCGTTTCGCTTCTCGCCACCCTTGGCACGGATCGTTGTCGGCTCGGTCGTGATCAGATGCTTTTGTTCCAGCGCCGTTACATATTTTTTGACGGTGTTCCGACTGAGCCTCACCGCTCGGCCAATGGTTCGATAGCTCGGGTGACACTGAAAAGTTTTCCTGTCCTCGCAGTACATCAGATAAGCGTACACCGCGATCTCGGAAGAGGTTGCTAAGCTATAATTAAATTGCAAAAGCCAAGCCGCAATCTGAGTCGGAAAGGAAAAATATGAAAATTCTGATTGCTGAAGACGACGCCTCTCTTCGTCGGGCGCTTGTTTCAATCTTACAAAAGAACAACTATACCGTGGAATCTGTAGATAACGGCGGGGATGCTCTGAGCTATCTATGCAGTGATCTCTACGATGCGGCGATACTTGATATTATGATGCCTGTAATGGACGGCGTTTCGGTACTTATCCGTGCGCGTAAGGAACATAATACAACACCGATACTGCTATTGACAGCAAAATCGGAAATTGACGATAAAATCACCAGTCTTGATGCAGGCGCAAACGATTATCTTACAAAACCGTTTGATATGAGGGAGTTGTTAGCAAGACTTCGTGTGCTGACAAGAAAGAGCGGAATTCAACAGAATAATGTTATTTCGTTTGGAAACACCTCTCTCAATACGCAGTCTTTTGAATTGTCTGCGCCCGACGGCAGTTATAAATTAGCAAACATAGAATACCAGACGATGCTTCTTTTTAGTACAGAGGGAAATCCCTCCACTCTCTCCGGTTCTGTGCTTTCCGTTAGAAAACAGAAAAACAGTGTCTGAAAGTTAAACTCTCAGACACTGTGTAATCCGATAAACTCTAATTGCTCTTGTTATGGTTTATTATTTTGTCAGGAATTTTTTCTTGAGCAGCAAAACCAGCAGCGCTGCATTTCCGAGTAAGGAAACGCTTCCGATGCACAGCCCGACGATTGTAATTGTCCTGATGATATCCGCCGCTTCCTGCTGGGTGCTGTCGACATTATTCAGCGTCTGAATAGCGGTGTTGCTGATCTCGTCCTGATCCGCAATCTGCGCCTTCAAAGCATCCAGCTCGGCACGCAGAGCATCGATATCCGCCTTATGCTTGGCGTTCAGTTCGTCCAGCCGCTGGGACAGGCCGTCAATATCTCTCTTGAGCATCTCGTCTGCCAGCTTATAGGCGGCATCCAAAGCGGAGTTCAGCGTGTCGATTTTGCTGTTGAGCTGCTCCACATCTTCCGCCAAGGCGGTTTCCAGTTCTTCCTTGGCCGCATCCAAATCGGCCTTCACCTGTTCGATGGTTGCCAGCAGCGCCGCGTCTGCTTCAATCATCGTCTGCTCCAGGGCGGCAAGCTCTTCGGACAGGGAGTCGATATCCGCTTTCAAGAGGGCATCCGCGCTGGTATAGGCCTCCGTCAGGTCGGCGATGGCTTGCTCCAGTGATTCATCGGTGGCTTGACGCAGGTTTTCGATGGCGGCGGACAGATCTGCATTGACCTTGTCAATGGCTTTCTGCAGTTTATCGTCCGATTCGCTCATCGCCGTCTTCAATTCGTCAAGCTTTCCGGACAGGGAGGCAATATCGGCCTTCAGGAGAGCATCCGCGTTGGTGTAGGCAGTCGTCAAATTGCCGACGGCTTCCGCCAGATTCTCGGCAGTCGCCTTGCTCAGGTCATCGATTGCCTTGGTCAGATCCGAATTGACCTTGTCAATGGCTGCCTGCAGCGCGGCGTCCGCTTCTGCCATAGCGTCACTCAGCGCTTCCTTCGCAGCTTCCAGATCATCATCCACCTGAGATTTCAGCGCCGCGTCGGCTGCCTGATAAGCTTTGATAAGATCATCAATCGCAGCGGCGAGGTCTGCGTCCTTTTCCTCAAGGGCTGCCTTAAGAGCGGCGATACTATCCTTCAGCTCCTGTATCAGAGCGCTGACCTCCTTGTCGCTCATGGCAAACAGGCAATATACCTCGTTGGAGGGCATACCTCTCGTACCTCCAATACCTCCCATCATCTTGTCTTCGCGATAAGGGATGACCGTAAACGTAGCGCCCGGCGCGTCATACCCGCTGACATCAATGGTAATCGTGCGGTTTGGATTGGAAGAAGAATAGGAACAAGCCCCAACATATCTATCATGCAGGTCGTCATACGCATAGAAATGTGTAGTTTCCATCCGTCCCGGATCCGCAGTCGGAGCCGTAAAGGTTAGGATGACCTTACCGTCTGAGTACTCTGCCTTCAGGTCGTCAACTGCCTTGGGCAGGTCCTTCTGATCCTTGACGGCATAACCCACAAAGGGAACTCCCTTAAACAGGTCATCGGTCTTCCAGCCGATCAGCTTCCAGTTAAAGCCGTAGTCGGTCAGATCAGGACTGAGGTTCTGAACCGTACCCGATGTTTCGGTGCTGGTCATGGACGCTGTGGAGATAGAGGAGCCTTTCAGGCGTTCATATTCCGCGGTAATGCCCGCATAGGCGCTGACGTTGAGTATATCGCTTCCTCCGCCTACCATAAGCGACATGTTGGAATAGCAGCCCTCGGCAACGGTTTTGGTCTTTTCCTCCTCCAGCGTAACGGAATAGGTCTGCGTCTGGGTGCCGCCCGCGTGGGAGAGCTTCATCCAGGTATCGGTGTCGCCCACTTCCGCTTTGCTCAGATCCCAACCGGGGATACCGTTATTGTATGTATAGCCGGCGGCGCTTCTTGCGTAAGCGAAGGGGTTGCCCTCGTTGTTCAGGTAGTATTTTTCTTTCAGCGCGTCGGTGATCAATTCCATTGTGTGCGATTTATCAACGTCGCTGTTATCGCTCGCCGCAACCGCCTTGTTGTACGCAGTTGCAAGGTCGTTGTACTGCTCCATGGAAACCGACGTGAGCACGGGGTACTGCGGAGCGGAGACGATCATTTCGTTCTTGAGAAATTCGTATTTTCCGGTAGTTGAGTTATAAACCTGCACATCGTAGAAGTAGTAGTACATCAGTGTCTGCCGCAGAATCACCTGGTTCCGGTCGTTGGCTTCAAATGTAGCTGTGTAGGTTTTATCGATGCTGCTTGTAAACTCCTGATTCAGTTCGTAAGCCAATCCTAATTCCATGCTCGACTTTATGGGCCCGGCTTCCACCTCCGTCGCAAAGCCTACGTTGTAGGACACCTCCTCCGACGTACCGGATGTGACGCGGTAACCCTCCGAATAGCTGTACTGGGTGGAGCTGTTGCCGGCTTCCAGCTCGGAGAAATAGGGAGCTGCCTGCAAAAACGCTACCGGCGTGGGATCCGTGTAGGAGTATGCCTTGCCGTTGTATTTGCCCACCACGCTGTCGGTGCCGTAATCCACCGCAATCAGCAGCACGCTCGGGCTTCCTAAATTACCCGATACGAAAGCAAAACCCGCATTGTCGTTTCCGGTCAGCTTTTTCATAGGACGGTTTAATTCGCCGAAGATGCTGAACCAGACCGTCTCTGTCTTCATATCGTCTGCGCTCGTGCGCCCCTTATCATAATAGACGCATTGCTTGAAATGGTAAGAACCTTCCTTGTTCGCATCGGTGTGGGTTTTGTAGCCTACAACGAAGAGAATGGCTTCCTTTCCTGTTGTGCTGCCAAAAACGTTTCCTACCGATGCGCTGTAAATAAATGCTTCATCAACATCTTTACCGTCAATATTAAAGTCATCATTCATAACATCAGTGAAAAGATTAGTGAAATCACCACTTTGATATTTTTCAATTGTATTTGAGGCGATACTCTGAAGATTTCCGGCGTCGTCCAGGCAATAGAACCAGCCGCTCAAGAATACATATTCCTGGGTGTGCATGCCTTCCAACGCCACACATTCCACAGAAAGCTGCTGGTAAAGGTACTCTTTCTCACGAAGACTGTCATCCTTTGCAATGGGGCTGGTTTTCGCCCTTTCCAGTTCCCTGATATTTCCAACTCTCTGCAATTTACCCGCACCGTCGGTTCTATAGTACGTGTAGGCAACGGGGTTAGCACTTTGGCTGTCATCAACACTCACGGGTTTGGAGGATGTGCTTTTGTTAAAATATCCGGCGGCAATGATCTCATTTTTACCGTCGCCGTCAATATCACCTACGGCAACGCCGGGACAGGCCAGGGTGTTCGTGGTGTCATTGCTCTGTTTTGTGCCGACAGACACCTGATCAACGGAAAGATTATTGACTCCGCCGGTGTTCCGCTTGCCGTAGCCGACGGAAAGTTGGGGTATGCAGGTTGCGTTGCCCACCGCGCTAACATAGTTACTGGTAATATCTCCCGTGTAGGAGAGCACGGCCAGGTCGTCAATACCGTCGCCGTTCACGTCACCGCTGGCAAGAGCCATACAAAGCTGATTTTGTACCTGCCAGGATCCTGATAATTTTGAACTTCTGTATGCAGAATGTAAGTATGATACACTGTTTGCACCGCCATAAATGCGACTGCTGGAGAACTTGGAACTTGCGTAAGAAACCTCATACAGGCCTAAGCTGTCGTAAATGATAAGGCTGTCACTGCCGTTGCCGTTATAGTCACCCGCGGTGATCTGAATGAAGTTGCTGGAGTCTACAAGAGTGAGGTTTGTTATCAAATTACCAAACCGCTCGGCGCTGGCAGATGAAAATTTCATATGCTCTACCGTTTTTTGTTTCGGCATTGATGACATACAGGTGAAAAGAGGCGAGCCTGGCATTATTGCTATTGGTGCCATCGTCGCTGAATCCAATAATTGCCACGTGATCCCTGCGTCCGGAGCCGGTGGGGTCAAACGCCACGCCCTGGGCAAAGCGCAGTCCGCCAGGGATCGATCCTTCAAGATCACTCATCATGTCATACGTGCTGGATCCCGTCACCGCATAGCGGTTTTCGGTCAGATTATCGTGAAAAGTCGAAGCTTTCGTTGTTCCACCATTGGCTACGTATTCAAATACTTCCGCCTTTTCAAGAATGGTGAACGCTTCTCCCTTTTGGGTGCCGTAAGGCGTCAGGGTGTCGTCGGAGAAGGAATCCGGCGCCGCCTGCTCCATCATGCCTTTGAAAATAGCTTCACCGCTGATATTGGAATTGTAGCCATTGCCTGTATCGGCATTCGGATACCAGGGCTGGATCCCCCCATCCGCCAATGTCTGTAGTGGAATCAGACTCAGCAGCATCAGTACGCTAAGGGCCAGTGCAATCATTCGTTTTTTCATAATGGGTTTTCCTCCTTTAATAAGCGGTCCTTTTGGGACAAATACAGTGCGATACCTTTCTTCAGAACACTGAGCTGCGCTTGCAGATAGAACTCATCCTCAAACAGTGCGTAGTGTACACACGCTCTTATCAAAATGAAAATGAGCGGCGTGATTTTTTCGTAAGGAATACCAATCTTTGGCTCCAAGCTCTTTGCGTATTCGGTATAACGCTTATCTACGCCCGCAAAGAATTTCTGACCATATTCTCTGTATTTCGGGTGGGTGTAGATTTGATACATAAGTCTGTATTTCTTGCCGTGTTTTTCTGCCGTCCAATAGGGTATCTCGTCCATAAACCGCCACAAATCCTCTATATCCGTGGGGGCTTTCGCCATAAAATCGTCCTCAACCTTGCTCATACAGTATTCGGTGGACTGAATGATAAGGTCATCTAAATCCTTGAAATAGGTATACAGCATATTAGAGGTACATCCGCAATGCTTTCCTAATGCTCGGATACCTGTTCCGTGAAGTCCGTATTCCGCAAAACAGTCATAACATTTCTCCATAAGTTCTTCTTTTTTAGCGTGCCATTGTTCCTTTGTATAGTTAGGCAATTCATCGCCTCCATTTCTAACGTTTGATACGAATAAATCATAACATACATTTGATAAAATTGCAATATGAAAATTGCAATATGTTTACACAATATGCTTAAAATGAATGACTCCGCGGATATTGCGTAATGCGACATCCGCGGAATTGTATTATTCCATAGCATCAATAAAGCATCAAAAGCACTTGGTCTTATTTAAAATCCGCAACAAAAGGCTTGAAAAGGCAGTTTTCAGGTAGCATATCGCCGTTAAACAGCCACTCCAAAACCGCGTGCCGAGGGTTCAAGTCCTTCTGCCCCTGCCAAAAAAAGTGCGTTAAACCTTGATTTTACTAGGGTTTGGCGCATTTTTTCTTTTTGCCAAACGTGTTTCCTATCATCTGAAAATCCCGTTTTCCGGCTCAAAAATGGCCTTATTCGACCCCAAAGGTTGCAGTAAAGATTGCAGTAGAAAATGGCCGGAAAGTGGCTTGCTCACTATAGATTCATACTATTGGAGTGTGTCTTTATGGCGAGAAGAAGCACAGGAGAAGGAACAGCGGCAAAGCAGAGATATGACGGAATGTGGTACAGGGCTATCCGCATTGAGGGCGAGAACAAGCGC
>QAKS01000030.1:0-4884 GCA_003343685.1 Clostridiales bacterium
TCGAACCAACGACCTCTACGATGTCAACGTAGCGCTCTGACCAGCTGAGCTATAATCCCATGTGCTCTTTTATTATACACACTTCAAAAAATTTTTCAACCCCCTAAATTATCTTTTTTTTTGATAAATTTAATTGTTGCCGCAAATACTCAATATATGGTATAATGTTTTAACATAAATAAGCAGATATTGTTGTGGAGAGGGGGCCTGAAAATGGAAGTGACGAAACAGGGACGCCTGAAAAACAGGCTTGCAGTGCTGTTTGTTTTAAAAACGTCGCCGACAAGGCTGTCTGAACAACAGATTACACAGGTGTCATGCGACCTGAATCTGATGGAAATGATTGACGTGAAATTAACGATTACCGAGCTGGCGGAAAACGGGCTGGCTGATGTAAGAGAGTCCATTAACGGAAACTTTTACTCCATATCCAAGACCGGAGAAAATACGATGGAGTTCTATGAAAAGGAACTGAACTGGTCTACACGGGAAAAAATACGGGAGTATATGAAAAAAAACGGGAGCAAGCTGGAGTTGGAGGCCAGATTGTTTGCGGAGTATTTCCGCATTACGGACAACAAGTACCGCGTCAATATGCGCATTATGGATGAGGAAGTTACGATGTTTGAGGTGACGCTGTTGGCTTCCAGCAAGATGGAGGCGGCAAAAATGGCGGAGGGCTGGAAAAGAAATGCAATGAAGGTGTATGCGGCAACATGCGACGCAATTTTTGCAGGGGACGGAGAATAATTGCCGGAGAAAGGCAGGGCCTGCTTGTTTGTGCAGGCCTTTTTGATTTACCGGAAAAAGTCCGATAGGGGCGTCTGGCCATGCGGTCTTTGCTTACTTTGTAAAAATGTTATGAAAAGATAGATTTTTATTTTGCAGTTTGCAGGAAAAGATAGATGTTCGGGCGAAATAGAAACAGTATAGATTTTGGGAGGGCATGAGATGAACAATTATGAATTCAGTTGCAGGACGCGGATTGTTTTTGGTGCGGATGTGGAGGATCGGGCAGGCGAATATGTGAAGCGCTGCGGCGGGAAGCGCATCCTGCTTCACTACGGCGGCGAGTCCGCAAAGAAAAGCGGTCTGCTCGATAAAGTTAAAAAGTCCCTTGAGGAAAATGGCCTGTATTACGCAGAGCTGGGCGGCGTCAAGCCGAATCCGCGGCTGGCGCTGGTCCGTGAGGGGATCAGGCTGGCGAAGGAAGAGTCGCTGGACTTTGTTCTTGCGGTCGGCGGCGGCAGTGTGATAGACTCGGGCAAGGGAATCGCTGCGGGCGTTATGACGGAGGATGATATCTGGGGCTATTATATGGACATGACGAGGGGACTGAAGGAGGCGTTGCCTGTGGGCGTGGTTCTCACGATTCCTGCGGCGGGGAGCGAGTCATCAAACGGCTCCGTGCTGACTGACGAGGAGACGGGCTTTAAGCGCCATATAGCCTCTGAAGCGGTTGTGCCGGAGTTTGCACTGCTTGACCCTAAGCTGACCTATACGCTGCCGCCGTGGCAGATTGCCTGCGGGTGCTCCGATATACTGGCGCATCTGATGGAGCGGTATTTCAGCCGGACGCCTCATACGGATTTGACAGACCGTCTGCTCGAGGCGGCGATGCAGACCGTGATGAAATACGGTCCGCTGGCGCTGGCGCATCCGGAGGATTACGATATCCGTGCAGAGATCATGCAGGTGGGGCAGATCAGCCATTCGGACTCTCTGGACGGAGGACGTCAGACAGACTGGGCAAGCCATGAGATAGAGCACGAACTTTCGGGGCAGTATGACATTGCCCACGGCGCGGGGCTTGCCGTCATTTTCCCGGCATGGATGCGGTATGTGTGTCATGCAGGGCCGGAGAAGTTCATGCAGTTTGGCAGAAGGGTTCTGGGGATGGACTTTTCCGCCGGCGATACGGAACACGGGATAGAGCGTATTATATGTGCTCTGGAGGACTGGTACAGGGGTATGGGTCTGCCGGTCAGACTGTCGGAGCTGGGCATTGGCGACGATAGGTTTGACAAAATGGCGGAAATGTGCCTAGTGGAGCGCGACCACGTAGGGAATTTTGTGGAACTGCACGAGGAAGACGTAAAGAAAATATACGAACTGGCAAAATAAGGAGGGAAAGACAATGGTAGTAATTGAGATGGAGGATGGCGGCGTCATCAAGGTGGAGCTGGACGCGGACGCGGCGCCGAAGACAGTGGAGAATTTTTTGGATCTGGTGGGAGACGGATTTTATGACGGACTCATCTTCCATAGAGTGATCTGCGGATTTATGATTCAGGGGGGATGCCCTCTTGGAAATGGTATGGGCGACCCCGGCTATCAGATCAAGGGTGAGTTTGCCGCCAATGGCTGGGACAATCCTATTCGCCATGAGAGGGGCGTCATTTCTATGGCGAGGGCGATGGATCCCGATTCGGCAGGCAGTCAGTTTTTTATCATGCATGAGGACGCGCCCCATCTGGATGGACAGTACGCTGCCTTCGGCCGTGTTGTAGAGGGAATGGATGTAGTGGACAGAATCGCGGACTGCAAGGTGGACGCTTCGGACAGGCCGGTCGATGACCAAGTGATGAAGCGCGTTTATATTGAGGAGTAAATATGGCAGGTAAGAGCGCGTCTGCCGCGCGTCCTTTTGGCGGATTCGTCATAGAAAAGAGGTGTTTATGTCTGCAGCAGCAGAGTTGCTGAGGCTTCAGCTGAGAGCCGCTCAGGGAATTATCAGCAAAATGGAAATCGGCACGTGCCGGAAGATGCAGGATGCGATCGGGAAATTATGGGCCGGCGTTCTGAGGGACAAGGTGCGTTTTGAGACGGTGGAGGGGCTGCCCTTCCCGGCGGAAATGGCAGTCCCGGCGGGAGAAACGGAGCCGAAGGACGGAGGGATTCTATATCTCCACGGCGGCGGATATACTGCCGGAGGAGTGGAGTACGCAAGAGGCTTTGGAAGCATTATGACAGAGCATACGGGGTATTCCACACTCTGCATCGAATACAGACTGGCGCCCGAAGACCCCTATCCGGCGGCGCTGGAGGATGCGCTCACGGCATATCTGTACATGCTGGACAACTATGCGCCGGAAAAAATTGCCGTGGCGGGAGATTCCGCGGGAGGAGGGCTGTGTTTTTGTCTCATGCAGAAGGTAAAGGAGCTGAAGCTGCCGCTTCCCGCATGTATCGTGGCGGTATCTCCATGGACGGATCTGACGATGCGTGCGCCGTCTGTAGAGGAGAACAAAAAGCGCGACCCTTCGCTGAAGAAAGAGACGCTGGATTTTTACGCGGGGCTTTACGCCGAAGGAAGGCTGGAGGAGCCTATGGTGTCGCCTGTGTATGGGGACATGAGCGATATGCCGCCGTCTGTCATCTTTGTAGGCAGCGACGAGATCCTGCTGGACGACTCTGTAAGAATGGCGCAAAAGCTGAAAAGAGCCGGACGGAAGTGTACGCTGATCGTGGAAAAAGGCATGTGGCATGTATATCTCTTGTACGGGGTACCTGAGGCGAAAAAGGCAATCAGCATTATGAAAGGCTTTTTGGGGGATCACATTGGCTGAGAAGAGCAGAAAAAAGAAGTGGATGAAGCTGGACAATGCAGCGTTGATTTATCCCGCCGCCAGAAAACGGAACTGGACGGCGCTTTTTCGTGTGTCTGCGGAGCTTTTTGAGGATGTTGACGAAAAAATCCTGTATGAAGCGGAAAAGTCGACGCTCAAGCGGTTTCCCGGGTTTGCGGTGAGGCTGAAACCGGGGATGTTTTGGTATTATATGGAGGAACTGGGCGGAGCGCCCGCGATCCAGAAGGATGTGGCAAACCCATGCGTGCGCATGGATATGCGGGAAAACGGCGGATTTATGTTTCGTGTGCGGTACTATAAGCGCCGCATTGCGGTGGAGATTTTTCATGTCATTACCGACGGAACAGGCGGGCTGTGCTTTTTAAAGACGCTGGTTGCAGAATACCTGCGTATCAGATATGGGGATGAGATTCCGAGGGATCATACGATACTAGACTGTTCCGCCGAGGCGCCGGAGGAGGAGTTGGAGGACAGCTATAATAAATACGCGAGGAATGTGACGTCCAGCAGAATGGAAAAAGTGGCCTATAGGGTCCACGGGACGCCGGAAAACCGGCATTTTATGGATATTGTGACGGGAAGGCTCAGCACGGCGCAGGTGGTGGAAAAGGCGAAGGAATACGACGCCAGCGTCAACGAATTTTTGTCGGCAGTGCTGATCATGTCCGTATACAGAAGGTCCCAGCGCGAAAAAAGCGCGCATCAGAGAAACAAGCCCGTCAAAATTTGCGTACCGGTCAATCTGCGCAGGTTCTACGGTTCCAGAACGATGCGCAATTTTGCGTCGTATGTCAACCCGGGCATTGAACCGAGGCTGGGGGAATATGAACTGCGCGAGGTAGTTAAGATCGTAAAATACCAAATGGGACTGGAAGCCACGGAGAAGAGGCTCAACGCAAAGATGGCTACAAATGTGGCGACGGGCAGAAATAAGGTTCTGCGCGCAGTGCCGCTGTTTCTGAAAAACCCGACGATGAAATTCGGGTTCTGGATGAACGGCGACAGAAATACGAGCAGCATACTGTCCAATCTGGGGCTGGTAAAGCTGCCGGAGCCGATGAAAAGCAGAGTAGCGCGCATGGACTTCATGCTGGGAAGTCTGGCGTATAATCCCGTGACGTGCGCATGTCTGTCCTACAACGGAACGACCTGCATCAATTTTACGAGGAATATCCAGGAGGCGGATATTGAGAGGGAGTTTTTCAGGCAGCTTGTCAAAATGGGGCTGCATGTAACAGTAGAGAGCAACAGGAGGGACTGATGTCATATTGTGTAAATTGCGGCGTGGAGCTGG
>QAKS01000030.1:7859-15937 GCA_003343685.1 Clostridiales bacterium
GATCATACGATACTAGACTGTTCCGCCGAGGCGCCGGAGGAGGAGTTGGAGGACAGCTATAATAAATACGCGAGGAATGTGACGTCCAGCAGAATGGAAAAAGTGGCCTATAGGGTCCACGGGACGCCGGAAAACCGGCATTTTATGGATATTGTGACGGGAAGGCTCAGCACGGCGCAGGTGGTGGAAAAGGCGAAGGAATACGACGCCAGCGTCAACGAATTTTTGTCGGCAGTGCTGATCATGTCCGTATACAGAAGGTCCCAGCGCGAAAAAAGCGCGCATCAGAGAAACAAGCCCGTCAAAATTTGCGTACCGGTCAATCTGCGCAGGTTCTACGGTTCCAGAACGATGCGCAATTTTGCGTCGTATGTCAACCCGGGCATTGAACCGAGGCTGGGGGAATATGAACTGCGCGAGGTAGTTAAGATCGTAAAATACCAAATGGGACTGGAAGCCACGGAGAAGAGGCTCAACGCAAAGATGGCTACAAATGTGGCGACGGGCAGAAATAAGGTTCTGCGCGCAGTGCCGCTGTTTCTGAAAAACCCGACGATGAAATTCGGGTTCTGGATGAACGGCGACAGAAATACGAGCAGCATACTGTCCAATCTGGGGCTGGTAAAGCTGCCGGAGCCGATGAAAAGCAGAGTAGCGCGCATGGACTTCATGCTGGGAAGTCTGGCGTATAATCCCGTGACGTGCGCATGTCTGTCCTACAACGGAACGACCTGCATCAATTTTACGAGGAATATCCAGGAGGCGGATATTGAGAGGGAGTTTTTCAGGCAGCTTGTCAAAATGGGGCTGCATGTAACAGTAGAGAGCAACAGGAGGGACTGATGTCATATTGTGTAAATTGCGGCGTGGAGCTGGCGTCGGGTGAAAGGAAATGTCCGCTGTGCGATACGCCGGTGATCAACCCCAATGCGAAAGGGGAAGAGGAGGGATACAGGCCGTATCCAAAGCACGTGGAAAGAGTGATGCGCAAGGTAGACAGACGCTTCGGCGTGCTGCTGGCTACGCTGGCTCTGCTCGTTCCGCTTGTGGTTACGATGGCAGCAGACATGATTATTGAGAAAAGGCTTTCATGGTCCCTTTATGTGGCGGGCGCGCTTTTGTGTATCTTTACGTGGTTTCTGCTGCCGTTTCTGTCCGATCGCCGCCGGCCCTATTTTTCACTGGTGTTGGATGCGTTCGTACTGCTCGTATATCTGGCAATCATCAGCTATGTGACTGCGGATATGCTGTGGTTTTTGCCGCTGGCTCTTCCGCTCGTCGTCGTATGCGGCGCTGCCGCGTTCGCGGTGACTGCTGTTTCGAGAAGCAAAGCGAGGGGGCTGTATAAGCCGGCGTTTATCGTTTTGATCATCTCTGTGCTGACGGTTGCGGTGGAGCTGATTCTGGACTTCTATATCCGGCGGGGAGAGTTTACAGGGTGGTCGCTGATCGTTTTTTTGGCAGGAGTCATTGCGTTTGCGGCACTGGCGGTGATAGAGAAAAAGCAAAAGCTGAAGGATCAGATTATGAGGCGGCTGTTCCTCTGACCGGTGGTTGCACGCGGGAATAAACAAAGCTATAATTGATATTGAAAAGCGGAGGTATGGATTGGCAGAGAAATTCCCCGCGATAAAATGTGGAGAGAGTGATACAGATGAGAATACTTTACGCAGAGGATGAAAAAAGGATACTGAGAAATACATCCGAACGGCTGGAAAAGGACGGGTTCAGCGTGGATATGGCTGAAAACGGACTTGAGGCATGGCACTATCTGGAGTCAGTCGGTTATGATCTGGCGATACTTGACATTATGATGCCGAAAATGGACGGGTTGGAGGTGTTGCGGAAAATTCGGGAGGCCGGTATGAAAACGCCTGTGATTATGCTGACGGCTCTGTCTTCCGTAGAGGACAGAATCGAAGGCTTGGACGCGGGAGCGGACGACTACCTGCCCAAGCCGTTTGCCTATGCAGAGCTGGTTGCCCGGATCAGAGCGCTGCTCAGAAGGCCGGCGCTGGTCGCCCATGAGAACAAGCTGTTCTGCGGCGAAATAGAAATGGATATCGCAAGGCATAAGGTCAGCAGCCGGGGACAGGAGGTGGAGCTGGCGCGGAAGGAATTTGCCGTGCTGGAATACCTGATGCGCAATAAAAATATTGTGGTCACCCGGGAACAGATAGAGAGCAGCGTCTGGAATTTTGACTATGACGGAGCGAGCAATGTAATTGACGTATATATCCGCTATCTCAGAAAAAAACTGGATCCGGACGGACAGTATATTCAGACGGTGCGGGGCGTCGGATATGTAGCGCGGTGTGAGGAATGAAACGCCTTTCCATCAAGCTTCGGATCAATATATACTATACAGCCATACTGGTGATTATGGCGGGCATTCTGATGAGCGGAATGCTGGCGATAACGGACAGGAGAATGGCGGACGCGACAGAGGCGGAGCTGGTAAACGCGGTCAGGAACGGCGCGAATAATCTGCGCTTCGATCCGGGCGACGGCGTAAACGATTATGAATTTGAGCTGGAGAGCGATTTCAGCTTTTATGTGGGCGGGGTAACTCTGGTTGTTCTGGACGAGGACGGAAACCTGATGTTCGGGCAGTATCCGGAGGGTTTTGACGAGAGCACCCCTCTTATGAGCGGGCACAGCAGAAAGACGACGAGCGGCAATCTGGACTGGAAGGTTTACGACATGTTCACCCGCTTTCAGGAGCAGGGTGTGTGGCTCAGAGGCATTTACTCCATGTCCGTTTCCGACGATACGATGAGCGCGGCTATGAAGGCTGTGTTGATCGCACTTCCTGTGTTTATTGTTTTGGCGGCACTGGCGGGAATGATGGTGACGCGGAAGGCCTTTGCGCCAATTAACGATATCAAGGAGACGGCAAGGAGTATTTCCGGCGGGCAGGACCTTTCAATCCGAATTCCCATGCCGGATACGCACGACGAAATTTACGATCTGACAGATGTGATGAACAGCATGATTGCAAGGCTGGAGAATGCTTTTAACAATGAAAAAAGGTTTTCGCAGGATGTGTCGCACGAGCTGAAGACGCCCCTCGCAGTCATTATGTCGGAGTGTGAGTTTATTCTGGATGAGACAAACGATGACAGCCTGAAGGAGCGCATGTCGGCAGTGCTGACCCAGTGCGGGAGAATGAACGGCATTATTGTATCGCTGCTGGAAATCGGAAAGAGCGGAAAAGAGGGCCTGCATATGGAGGAGGTCTGCCTTCAGGCGGTGGCGGAATCTGTCGCGGGAACGCTGGCGGGGCAGGCGGAAAATGCGGCTGTTTGCCTTTCTGTAGAGTGCGGAGAAACCGAGGCGTATGGCGATGCTTTTCAGCTTTCCAGACTGATTGAGAACCTCATGTCCAATGCAATTAAATACGGTAAGCGCGGAGGGCATGTATGGGTTGCGGCGAAGCCGGCCGGCAGTACGGTGATTCTGACGGTAAGCGATGACGGAATCGGCATGGACAAAAAGAATCTGAGCAAGGTGTTCAATCGGTTTTTTCGTGAGGACAGGAGGCGTGACGCCGGAGGAAGCACAGGTTTGGGACTATCGATCGCAAAATGGATTGCAGAGCAGCATGGGGGCTCTATCGGCGTAGACAGCAAAAAAGACAGGGGGACCGTATTTACTGTTGTGCTGCCGTCTGGCCGAAAGACCGGCGTTTAGAAGTGTTTCATTGTGTTTTAATTTTTGTGCAGTATACTTCTGACATAGGGAGAAAGGAGTGTGCATAACGGTGAAAAAGGCGATACAAAAGGTACTGTGTGTTCTGTTTTCTGCATGTGTCGCTTTTTCTGTCGGGACAGTGCCTGCGATGGCAGCGGAGGCGCCGACCGTGGATTCTGTGGAATATAAAGGAAGCGGAAAAGTAGAGGTGGAATTCTATGAGGACGTTTCTTATAAAAATACAAGAGTCACGGTAAAGGACAGTTCCGGCAGAAATTACAGGACGAGAATACTGAGAAAGGACAGCGACGATATCCTTTTCAGAGTACTGGGATACAGAGGCGGAAAGAAATATACATTTATCATACACGGCATCAAGACGCGCGGAACGGGAGTCTACCGGTCTGTAAAGGGGATATTGAAGATTCCGTCGGCGACGTCCGCTGCCAGAATTGTAATAAAGGAGCTGGAATATAACAACGGAAGGCTGGATGTTGAGTTTGGGCACCGGGTGCAGTGGAAAAAGCCGCAGGTTTCGGTGAAGGACTCCGGCGGAAGAACCTATCCCGCGAGAATCGCAGATAGGGACGGAGATGACTGTGAGATACGGGTTTCCGGCCTGAAGCGCGGTAGAAAATACACAGTCAGAATTACCGGAATTAAGAAACGGGGCGCAGGGAAATTTACGTCTGTGGCCAAGAGTTTTTATGTGAAATAATATATAGATATCTGAGCAAAGAGCCGCCGGTATTGCGTCGGCGGCTCTTTGCGCTGCTGCAGCGCTGCGCCGTGTCGCGATGAATGACTGTTGCCAAATATCATTTTTTCTGTAATAATAGATGGGCAGTATATTTAGCATATTTTAATATACGGAGAGCCTGGAATATGAGCATATGGGAAGTAGTTGTGATAGGGGTCGGATTGGCGATGGACGCCTTTGCAGCCTCGCTTGTAAGAGGCCTCGACATGAAGAAATTCATGGTGAAAGAGGCTTTTTTTGTGTCTGTAATTTTTGGAGGATTTCAGGGCGTAATGCCGCTGCTCGGATGGCTGCTGGGGAGCAGTATGAGGCACTATATTGAAGAAGTGGATCATTGGATTGCTTTTGGGATGCTGGTGGTGATTGGCGTTAAGATGATCTGGGATTCCCTGAAGGATGGGGAGGAGTCCATGGAGAAACACCGCGGCTGGAAAAATCTCATTCTGATGGCTGTGGCGACGAGCATTGATGCCCTTGCGGTGGGCGTTTCGCTGTCCTTCTTGCAGGTGGATATGATGAGTACCGCAGTTGTGATCGGATCGGTGACGCTGGTGATCTGCTTTGTAGGTGTTTGTATCGGTCATTTGGTGGGCGCCCGGTTCCGAAAGGGCTCCGAAATTTTGGGAGGTATTGTGCTGATATTGATCGGGACAAAAATATTGCTGGAGCATTTGCACATACTGTAATGCTGTGCGGCGAACAAGGAGGCAACGATGGGATTAAGCGGAATGCAGAAGACGACCCTGCTCGATTATCCGGGCAAGGTGGCGACTACGGTATTTTTAAGCGGATGCGATTTCAGGTGTCCGTTCTGTCATAATGGGACGCTGGTCTGCGGCGGGGGAGATGCCTTGACTGAAAGAGAGCTGATGGCGCATCTGGAAAAACGCAAAGGAATTATCGACGGCGTTGTCATAACGGGAGGAGAGCCGACGCTCTGGAACGGTCTGGAAAAGCTCATAAGAAATATCCGATCCATGGGATATGCCGTGAAACTGGACACAAACGGAAACCATCCCGATGTACTGGCGCGTATTATGGAAACAGGAATAGACTATGTTGCTATGGACATAAAAAATTCCCTGAAAAATTACGGACAGACAATAGGTTTGCTGGATTTTGACACAAAAAGGATCGAGACAAGCGCCGCGACACTGATGAGCGGCGGAGTGGATTATGAGTTCAGAACGACCGTTGTGGACGAGCTGCATACATGGAACGATTTTATGGAGATTGCGGAATGGCTTGCCGGAGCGAAACACTATTTTTTGCAGGGATTTGTGGACAACGGAGACATTCTGGGTGGAGGGCATATGAGTGCGGCTCCAAAAGAAAAGATGGAGAAATATGCCGATATTCTTAAAAAAACGATAGATTTCGTTGAGATACGGGGCGTGTAGTGAAAACTATATATATGAGACAGTTGCAGGACAGACACAATATATTGTGTCTGTCCTATTGACATTAGAAGAGAAAAGTGCGATACTTAATGTACAGGGCTTATGGAGCCGCAGGAAAAAACGGTTAGGGGGACAGGTGAAAAATGTATCAGGTTGTTAAGAGAGACGGCAAAATAACGGATTTTGACATATCCAAAATAAGCCATGCCATCCAAAAGGCGTTTGACGCGCAGGATAGGGAGTATGACAGGAGCATTATAGACCTGCTGTCTCTGCGGGCCACCGCGGACTATGAAAAGAAAATAGAAAACCATCAGATTCACGTGGAAGATATTCAGGACAGCGTGGAGAAGGTGTTGGAAGAGTCGGGCTATGCGGATGTAGCCAAGGCATATATTCTGTACAGAAAACAGCGGGAAAAGATCCGCAACATGAGCTCCACAATACTGGACTATAAGGATATCGTTAACAGCTATCTGAAGCTTCAGGACTGGCGCGTAAAAGAAAATTCCACCGTAACCTACTCTGTGGGAGGACTCATCCTCTCCAATTCCGGCGGCATCACGGCGAACTACTGGCTGTCTGAGGTGTATGACGAGGAAATTGCCGCTGCTCACAGAAATGCGGACATTCATCTGCACGATCTGTCCATGCTGACGGGCTACTGCGCAGGCTGGAGTCTGAAGCAGCTGATTCAGGAGGGTCTTGGCGGCATTCCCGGAAAGATCACCTCGTCGCCCGCAAGCCATCTGGCGACGCTTTGCAACCAGATGGTGAACTTCCTCGGCATCATGCAGAATGAATGGGCGGGCGCACAGGCGTTTTCCTCCTTTGACACCTATCTCGCGCCGTTTGTAAAGGTGGACAATCTAAGTTATGAGCAGACGAAGAAGTGCATCGAATCGTTTATCTATGGCGTAAATACGCCAAGCCGCTGGGGTACGCAGGCGCCGTTCTCCAACATTACGCTGGACTGGACGGTTCCGGGAGACTTGGCAGAACTTCCTGCCATCGTCGGCGGCAAAGAGATGGACTTCACCTATGGCGAATGCCAGAAGGAAATGGATTTGGTGAACAAGGCGTTCATCGAAATTATGATAGAGGGCGACGCCAACGGCAGAGGGTTCCAGTATCCCATCCCCACCTATTCTATTACAAAAGATTTTGATTGGAGCGATACGGAGAACAACAGGCTGCTCTTTGAGATGACTTCAAAATACGGCACGCCCTACTTCTCCAACTATATCAACAGCGATATGGAGCCCAGCGACATCCGCAGCATGTGCTGCCGGCTGCGCCTAGATCTGCGTGAGCTTCGGAAAAAGACAGGCGGTTTCTTTGGCAGCGGTGAGAGCACCGGCTCTATCGGCGTCGTGACGATCAATCTGCCGCGCATCGCCTATCAGGCAAAGAATGAGGCAGATTTCTACAGACGCCTCGACAAGATGATGGATATTTCGGCGCGCTCTTTGGACATTAAGCGCAGAGTCGTCACAAAGCTGCTGGAGGAGGGGCTGTACCCCTATACGCGCCGCTATCTGGGTTCGTTTGAAAACCACTTTTCCACGATCGGCCTGATCGGCATGAACGAGGTGGGTCTGAACGCCAACTGGCTGGGAGGGGACATGACGACAAAGCCTACCCAGGAGTTTGCAAAGGACGTGCTGAACCACATGAGAGAGAGACTGTCCGACTATCAGGAGCAGTACGGCGACCTGTTCAATCTGGAGGCGACGCCTGCGGAGTCTACCACATATAGATTTGCCAAGCACGATGTAGAGCAGTTCCCGGACATCAAAACGGCTACCTGCGAGGAGGACGGCGCGCCCTACTACACCAACAGCTCTCACCTGCCGGTGGGTTATACGGACGACGTGTTCGACGCATTGGACGTGCAGGATGAATTACAGACGCTGTATACGTCGGGAACGGTGTTTCATGCATTCTTAGGCGAAAAGATGCCGAGCTGGCAGTCTGCTGCGGCGCTGGTGCGCAAAATTGCAGAGAACTATAAGCTGCCTTACTACACCATATCGCCTACATATTCCATATGCAGAGAGCATGGGTATATCAACGGAGAGCAGTACAAATGCCCCACCTGCGGCGGCGATACGGAGGTCTACAGCAGAATTACGGGATATTACCGCCCGGTTCAAAACTGGAACGACGGAAAGACGCAGGAATTTAAAGAGAGAAAGACCTATAATGTCGGACAGTCTATGGCA
>QAKS01000054.1:0-6958 GCA_003343685.1 Clostridiales bacterium
AATCCACTATAATTTGATTAAGAAAGCAAAAATCATGCTTTACGGTTTTATTAAAATTTTTATCAGAAGCGAAATGAGGTGGTATGCTTTGAAGCGCTGCATTGACCTGTCCGGAATAGCTGCACAGTTACTTTAACTTTTTTGAAAGGAGACAATATGACTATTCCGGAAAAACAAATCTATCCGCGCACAGGAGACCGCCGGACGGTATATTTAAAAAACGTTGTTGCCAACCCAAATATCACCGTCGGCGACTATACCATGTACAACGACTTTAGGGACGATCCGACGTTGTTTGAGCAGAACAACGTGCTGTACCACTATCCTGTCAATCACGACAGGCTGATCATCGGAAAATTCTGTTCGATTGCCTGCGGCGCACGCTTTCTTTTCAACAGCGCAAACCACACCCTGACATCACTTTCCACCTATCCCTTTCACCTTTTTTATGAGGAATGGGGACTGGACAGGAAGGACGTCACCCGCTCTTGGGACAACAAGGGCGACATCGTCATTGGCAATGACGTCTGGATTGGCTATGAGGCAGTGGTGCTTGCCGGCGTTACGATCGGAGACGGTGCTGTCATAGGCGCCCGGGCGGTGGTGACCGAAGACGTGGCTCCCTATACCATTGTCGGCGGTGTTCCCGCCAGACCGATTCGCAGGCGATTTCCCGAAGAAACCATATCCGCTCTTCTGCGGCTCCGGTGGTGGGATTGGCCCAAAGACAAAATTGCGCAGAATCTTCCGGCAATTCAATCGGGCTCCGTCGCCGCATTGCAGTAATAATAACAGAAAAGGCCGTGCATCGTAATGCGCGGCCTTCCCCGTTGTTAAGATGAGTATTGGTTTTTTATTCAACGTCAGCGTCCTGAAGAGCGTCGTAGCCCTGCTCTCCCGTCCGCACGCGAATAACGTTTTCAACGTCGTAGATGAATATCTTACCGTCTCCGATATGACCTGTGTAGATCGCTTTTTTCACAGCGTCAACGACTGTTTCTACAGGCACCTTGCTTACGATGACCTCCACCTTGACCTTAGGCAGCAGTACACTGTCTACCGCTACGCCGCGGTAATACTCCGGACGCCCCTTCTGCACGCCGCGCCCCAGCACCTGGGTCACTGTAATCCCTGTCACTCCTATCTCATCAAGAGCACTCTTCAGTGCCTCGAACTTGCTCTGATTCGTAATAATCGCCAACTTCGTCATCTTCTTATCGGAGGACTTCAGCTCCGTAGGCATATGCCGCACGGGAACCGCGTCGGAAACAGTCTCCGCCTGCGGCGCGGGCATTGTCGCACCTGCAAAACCGTTGGGTACGGGAACCACCGGCGCAAAGTCCGCATATGCGCTCGGAAGGTTGTGTTCTGTAGCGTCCAGACCGCCAATTTCCTCTTCTTTGGAAACACGCAGGCCGATCGTCTTTTTAATGATGAAGAATATAATCGTCATTGTCACCGCTACCCACGCGATAACCGAAACCACACCCAGTGCCTGTGTGCCGATGAAGGCTCCTCTCGTCATTCCTGCGTCTCCAATCCCCGCCAGAAACTCATCTGTTGCGAATACGCCTGTCAGAATCGTGCCAAGCGCGCCGCAGATGCCGTGTACGCCGATAGCACCTACCGGATCGTCAATCTTGCAGACCTTCTCAATGAACTCAATACCGAATACCACTGCAAATCCTGCAATAATGCCGATAATTGCCGCGCCTGCCGGCGTTACTGCATCGCAGCCCGCCGTAATTGCTACAAGGCCTGCCAGCGATCCGTTCAGTGTCATGGACACGTCAGGCTTCTTGTATCTTATCCATGTGATCAGCATAACCGCCACCGTAGCGCATGCTGCCGCCAAGTTTGTCGTAACGAATATGTTTCCTGCCGCTATCTCCTGTCCCTCCATGCCGAGGGTCGAAGTACCGTTAAAGCCGAACCAGCAGAACCACAGGATGAATACGCCGAGAGCGCCGAGCGTCAGGCTGTGACCCGGGATCGCCTTGGGCTTTCCGTTTTTGTCAAACTTGCCAATACGGGGTCCCAGCATCTTTGCTCCTATGAGAGCCGCAACGCCGCCGACCATGTGAACTGCCGTCGAACCGGCGAAATCGTGGAAGCCCAGCTGCGCGAGCCATCCGCCGCCCCAAATCCAATGTCCGGATATGGGATAGATAATAGCGCTGATCACGAAGCTGTAAATGCAGTAGGACGAGAACTTCGTCCTCTCTGCCATAGCGCCCGACACGATCGTCGCCGATGTCGCCGCAAACACTGTCTGGAAAATCAGAAACGTAGGCGTCCCCACCGACAGGCCAAGCGCGCTGTAGTCGTTCTGAACAAAGGGGTCAAACACACCTGCAAACGCCGTGCCCGTTCCAAACATGATGCCGAAACCGATGATCCAGTAGGTCGGCGTGCCGATCGCAAAATCCATCAGGTTTTTCATAATAATGTTGCCTGCGTTTTTTGCTCTGGTAAAGCCCGTCTCTACCATGGCAAAGCCAGCCTGCATAAAGAATACCATCGCTGCACCCAGCAGCACCCAAATGGTGTCAATAGCCGAAAACTCCATAATATACCTCCTAAAAAAGTTTAAATTAACCCGGCACGCGGCAAAAACGGGCTTGTGCGGGACGCCCGCAGCCATGTGCAAACAACCAAAAACCTATCTCTTTTCTGTTTTCAAGAGAATCTTTTTGTGGCCAGCCGCCGTTTCACGCGGCGGCTGCCACAGATAGAGCAAGGGATTTGCATTCCCTGCTGCGAAGGGGTCGCTATTTTACACTGAACAACATCTCGCCGTAGGACGGATAGGGCCAGTATTCCGACGAGGTCATGACCTCCATTTGATCTCCCAGCGCCCTCAACTCATTCATAGCCAGCAGCACCTCACTGTGATAGTATTTTGCCGCCGCTACAGCGTCGTCCATCATATCCGTACCCTTCATCTCCTTCTGCTCCAGCTCGTCAATCGCCCCGTAGAAGGATTTGGTGAGTTCTGTCAGTTTCCCTGCCAGATCCATCTCTACCGTTACGTCAATGCCCATTGCCTGCTTGGAGGCCGCAGAATCCGCCAAAGACTTTACAAACTCCAGCTCTGCCGGAAGAATATCCCTCTTGGCCATCTCCAGCATGGTCAGCGCTTCGATATTAATGGTCTTTGCATAGTTCTCCATCATAATCTCGTAACGGCTCCTGATCTCCGCCTCGGTAAACACATTATACTTCTCAAACAGATCAATATTCTCCTGCTTCTCCAGATAGGGCAGCGCATCTACCGTAGATTTCAGATTCAGCAAGCCCCTCTTCTCCGCCTCTACAACCCACTCGTCGGAGTAGTTGTTGCCGTTGAATACAATGCGCTTGTGGTCTCTTATCGTCCTTCTGACAAGGGCGTTCAGCGCCTCCTTGAACTGATCCTTCGGCACGTTTTCCAGCTCTGTCGCATAAGAATCGAGAGATTCAGCGACGATCGTGTTGAGCACGAGGTTTGGATCTGCTATGGACAGGCTGCTTCCCAGCATTCTGAACTCAAACTTATTGCCGGTAAAGGCAAATGGGGACGTCCTGTTTCTGTCCGTCGTATCCTTCGGGAAGTTCGGCAGGACGTGTACGGCAATTTCCATCTCCGCCATATTGTCTCCCTTATATTTGTCACCGGTTTCAATGCAGCGGAGCAACTCACCCAGATCATCGCCTACGAACATGGAGATGATAGCCGGCGGCGCTTCGTTTGCGCCCAGACGGTGGTCGTTGCCTGCGCTTGCAACGGACAGCCTCATCAGATCCTGATGCTTATCTACCGCCTTGATCACCGCGCATAGGAACAGCAGGAATTGCGCGTTTTCCTCCGGATTGTCGCCCGGATCCAGCAAGTTCTTGCCGTCGTCCGTGCTGATGGCCCAGTTATTATGCTTGCCGCTTCCGTTCACCCCTGCAAAGGGCTT
This sequence comes from Clostridiales bacterium, assembly GCA_003343685.1. Classification (GTDB taxonomy): domain Bacteria; phylum Bacillota; class Clostridia; order Christensenellales; family Christensenellaceae; genus QAKS01. The sequence continues at coordinate 3,945 of QAKS01000054.1, forward strand.
TTCATGGAGCAGGCAGGCCATGCCGTGCCGCGTCGCCACCTTCTTCATCAGCTCCATAGTGAGCTGGTTGTGATCCGTCGCGATATTGGTTGTGGAGTAAATAGGCGCCAGCTCGTGCTGCGCGGGAGCCACTTCGTTGTGCTCCGTCTTTGCCAGAATACCCAGCTTCCACAGCTCATCATCCAGTTCCATCATGTACTCATGCACTCTGGGTTTAATCGCTCCAAAATAGTGATCGTCCATTTCCTGCCCCTTTGGGGGCTTTGCACCAAACAGCGTGCGTCCTGTATATTGGATGTCCGGCCTTGCGTCATACATCTCCTGACTGATCAGAAAATATTCCTGCTCCGGCCCGACTGTGGTAAGCACTCTTTTCACATTCTTGCCAAACAGCTTCATAATCCTCTTTGCCTGTTTGTCAATCGCCTCCATGGATTTTAAAAGCGGCGTCTTTTTGTCGAGCGCCTCTCCGCTGTAAGAACAGAAGGCCGTCGGGATACACAGAGTGTTTTCTTTAATAAAGGCATAAGACGTAGGATCCCATGACGTATAGCCCCTCGCCTCGAAGGTTGCCCGAAGGCCGCCGGAGGGGAAGCTGGACGCGTCGGGCTCTCCCTTGATCAGCTCCTTGCCCGAAAATTCCATAATAATGTTGCCGCCGCCGGTCGGGGAGATAAAGCTGTCATGCTTTTCCGCCGTCACCCCTGTCATGGGCTGGAACCAGTGGGTATAATGGGTGGCGCCGTTTGATACCGCCCAGTCTCTCATAGCCGTCGCGACGACGTTAGCCACTGAAATATCCAGATCCTTGCCCTCGCTTATCGTCTTTTGCAGTGCCTTATACGTCTCCTTCGGCAGTCTTTCCTTCATCACGGTATCGTTAAATACCATACTTCCAAACAGTTCCGGGATCCTACTCATCTTGTTTTCTTCCTTTCTAAAACTTTTTCATAAAACAAATGGCGCCGACATCTTCCCCCCTCCTCGGGAGAACGATTGCCGGCGCCATTGCCGTATCTCAACTACAGTGCTCAGTATACTACCCCATCGACGCCCTGTCAACCCCTTTTTTCAATAAAATGCAATATTTTTTTATTTATATTTCAATATATTTTAGTTTTTACATTAATATATCTAAAATAATGGCTTTATTTTTATATATAATGCAATTCTAATTTAAAATTATTGCATTTTTCTATTGACAACAGTCCTTTCCCTCATTATAATTATCACTGGACACCAAAAAACGACACAATGGCGTGGCGCGGCGGGGTCTGCAAATAATGTTAAGAGTGAGGAAATGGTCATGCTGCAAAAAGAAGGTCAAGTACGCATTCCCTCGGGATGTGCCATATCCGGTATATTCGCGAAGGATGGAAGCCGCATTCCGGGCGACCGGATCGTAACATCCATAGCTACAATGCACGACCGCTCAAACGGACTGGGCGGCGGCTTTGCCGGCTATGGGATCTATCCCGAATACAAGGAGCTTTACGCTTTTCATATTTTCTATGATTCCCTTGAGGCAAAGTCCGCCTGCGAATCGTTTCTCGACAGACATTTTGACGTTGTCAACCTCTCTAAAATACCGACAAGGCGAACGCCCGCCATCAAAGACGAGCCTCTTATCTGGCGCTATTTTGTGCGCCCTCTGCACACAAAGCTGGAGAGCAGTCAGCTCTCCGAGGATGAATTCACCTGCCGCGCCGTTATTAAAATTAACGACCGCATCAGCGGGGCCTACGTCTTTTCCAGCGGAAAGAACATGGGCGTCTTTAAAGCGGTAGGGTTCCCCGAGGACGTGGGGGAGTTTTACCGTCTGGAGGAATACTCCGGCTACTCATGGACCGCCCACGGCCGCTATCCGACCAACACGCCGGGCTGGTGGGGCGGTGCTCATCCCTTCGCCCTGCTCGACTATTCCATCGTACACAACGGCGAGATCAGCTCTTACGACGCCAACCGCCGCCAGATAGAAATGTATGGCTATAAATGCAACCTGCTTACAGATACGGAGGTCATCACATATATATTCGACTTCCTCCTGCGCAAGCAAAAAATGACCCTCCGGGAGGCTGCCGCTGTCATTGCCGCGCCCTTCTGGAATACCATAGAGCATATGAATGAAGAGGAAAAGGCGCTTTACACTTATCTTCGGACGGCCTTCTCCAACCTGCTCATCACGGGTCCCTTCTCCATATTGCTGGGCTTCTCCGGCGGGCTTATGGCTCTGAACGACCGTCTCAAGCTTCGCAGCATGGTTGTCGGAGAAAAGGGTAATATGACCTATATCGCCAGCGAGGAATGCGCCATTCGCATTATCGAGCCGGAACTGGACAGCATCCGCGCTCCCAAAGGCGGCGAGCCGGTCATCGTGACTCTGAACAGCTGTGCAAAAGGAGGTATGTAAGCATGTCAATTGATTTTCTGTATCCGGATTATGAAGTAGTCAGAAACAGAGACCGCTGCATCGCCTGCAAGGTCTGCGCGAGACAGTGTTCCAACGAGGTTCACAGTTATGACGAAGGGCTGGGCATGATGGTTGCCGACGACAGCAAATGTGTCAACTGCCACCGCTGCGTATCCCTATGTCCCACCCGCGCGCTGAAAATAGTCAAAACGGACCATACCTTTAAGGAAAACTCCAACTGGAGAGGCGATACCATTGCCGAAATTTATCGTCAGGCGGGCACAGGCGGCGTCCTTCTTTCCAGCATGGGCAACCCCAGAGAATTTCCCGTCTACTGGGATAAGCTGCTGATCAACGCCTCGCAGGTAACAAACCCGTCTATCGATCCGCTTCGCGAGCCTATGGAGACGCGCGTCTTTCTCGGGAAAAAACCGGATGGCATTGAACGCAGCGCAGACGGACGCATCATACCAAACCTGTCTCCCCAGATCGAGCTCGCGGTTCCCGTCATGTTTTCTGCCATGAGTTACGGTTCCATCAGCTATAACGCTCACGCCAGCCTTGCGCGGGCTGCAGAGTCGCTCGGCATTTGCTATAATACAGG
>QAKS01000054.1:8285-13452 GCA_003343685.1 Clostridiales bacterium
GTCTTTTTGTCGAGCGCCTCTCCGCTGTAAGAACAGAAGGCCGTCGGGATACACAGAGTGTTTTCTTTAATAAAGGCATAAGACGTAGGATCCCATGACGTATAGCCCCTCGCCTCGAAGGTTGCCCGAAGGCCGCCGGAGGGGAAGCTGGACGCGTCGGGCTCTCCCTTGATCAGCTCCTTGCCCGAAAATTCCATAATAATGTTGCCGCCGCCGGTCGGGGAGATAAAGCTGTCATGCTTTTCCGCCGTCACCCCTGTCATGGGCTGGAACCAGTGGGTATAATGGGTGGCGCCGTTTGATACCGCCCAGTCTCTCATAGCCGTCGCGACGACGTTAGCCACTGAAATATCCAGATCCTTGCCCTCGCTTATCGTCTTTTGCAGTGCCTTATACGTCTCCTTCGGCAGTCTTTCCTTCATCACGGTATCGTTAAATACCATACTTCCAAACAGTTCCGGGATCCTACTCATCTTGTTTTCTTCCTTTCTAAAACTTTTTCATAAAACAAATGGCGCCGACATCTTCCCCCTCCTCGGGAGAACGATTGCCGGCGCCATTGCCGTATCTCAACTACAGTGCTCAGTATACTACCCCATCGACGCCCTGTCAACCCCTTTTTTCAATAAAATGCAATATTTTTTTATTTATATTTCAATATATTTTAGTTTTTACATTAATATATCTAAAATAATGGCTTTATTTTTATATATAATGCAATTCTAATTTAAAATTATTGCATTTTTCTATTGACAACAGTCCTTTCCCTCATTATAATTATCACTGGACACCAAAAAACGACACAATGGCGTGGCGCGGCGGGGTCTGCAAATAATGTTAAGAGTGAGGAAATGGTCATGCTGCAAAAAGAAGGTCAAGTACGCATTCCCTCGGGATGTGCCATATCCGGTATATTCGCGAAGGATGGAAGCCGCATTCCGGGCGACCGGATCGTAACATCCATAGCTACAATGCACGACCGCTCAAACGGACTGGGCGGCGGCTTTGCCGGCTATGGGATCTATCCCGAATACAAGGAGCTTTACGCTTTTCATATTTTCTATGATTCCCTTGAGGCAAAGTCCGCCTGCGAATCGTTTCTCGACAGACATTTTGACGTTGTCAACCTCTCTAAAATACCGACAAGGCGAACGCCCGCCATCAAAGACGAGCCTCTTATCTGGCGCTATTTTGTGCGCCCTCTGCACACAAAGCTGGAGAGCAGTCAGCTCTCCGAGGATGAATTCACCTGCCGCGCCGTTATTAAAATTAACGACCGCATCAGCGGGGCCTACGTCTTTTCCAGCGGAAAGAACATGGGCGTCTTTAAAGCGGTAGGGTTCCCCGAGGACGTGGGGGAGTTTTACCGTCTGGAGGAATACTCCGGCTACTCATGGACCGCCCACGGCCGCTATCCGACCAACACGCCGGGCTGGTGGGGCGGTGCTCATCCCTTCGCCCTGCTCGACTATTCCATCGTACACAACGGCGAGATCAGCTCTTACGACGCCAACCGCCGCCAGATAGAAATGTATGGCTATAAATGCAACCTGCTTACAGATACGGAGGTCATCACATATATATTCGACTTCCTCCTGCGCAAGCAAAAAATGACCCTCCGGGAGGCTGCCGCTGTCATTGCCGCGCCCTTCTGGAATACCATAGAGCATATGGATGAAGAGGAAAAGGCGCTTTACACTTATCTTCGGACGGCCTTCTCCAACCTGCTCATCACGGGTCCCTTCTCCATATTGCTGGGCTTCTCCGGCGGGCTTATGGCTCTGAACGACCGTCTCAAGCTTCGCAGCATGGTTGTCGGAGAAAAGGGTAATATGACCTATATCGCCAGCGAGGAATGCGCCATTCGCATTATCGAGCCGGAACTGGACAGCATCCGCGCTCCCAAAGGCGGCGAGCCGGTCATCGTGACTCTGAACAGCTGTGCAAAAGGAGGTATGTAAGCATGTCAATTGATTTTCTGTATCCGGATTATGAAGTAGTCAGAAACAGAGACCGCTGCATCGCCTGCAAGGTCTGCGCGAGACAGTGTTCCAACGAGGTTCACAGTTATGACGAAGGGCTGGGCATGATGGTTGCCGACGACAGCAAATGTGTCAACTGCCACCGCTGCGTATCCCTATGTCCCACCCGCGCGCTGAAAATAGTCAAAACGGACCATACCTTTAAGGAAAACTCCAACTGGAGAGGCGATACCATTGCCGAAATTTATCGTCAGGCGGGCACAGGCGGCGTCCTTCTTTCCAGCATGGGCAACCCCAGAGAATTTCCCGTCTACTGGGATAAGCTGCTGATCAACGCCTCGCAGGTAACAAACCCGTCTATCGATCCGCTTCGCGAGCCTATGGAGACGCGCGTCTTTCTCGGGAAAAAACCGGATGGCATTGAACGCAGCGCAGACGGACGCATCATACCAAACCTGTCTCCCCAGATCGAGCTCGCGGTTCCCGTCATGTTTTCTGCCATGAGTTACGGTTCCATCAGCTATAACGCTCACGCCAGCCTTGCGCGGGCTGCAGAGTCGCTCGGCATTTGCTATAATACAGGCGAAGGCGGCCTCCATGAGGACTTTTACCGGTACGGCAAAAACACTATTGTACAGGTCGCCAGCGGGCGATTCGGGGTACATAGGGATTATCTGTCTGCAGGCGCCGCCATAGAAATCAAGATGGGTCAGGGCGCCAAGCCCGGCATCGGCGGGCATCTGCCCGGCGCGAAGATCGTAGGCGATGTTTCGCGCACACGCATGATTCCCGAAGGCAGCGATGCCATTTCCCCCGCGCCGCACCACGACATCTACTCCATCGAGGATCTGCGCCAGCTCGTCTACTCCCTAAAGGAGGCCAGCGACTATAAAAAGCCGGTGATCGTAAAAATCGCCGCCGTTCACAACGTCGCCGCCATAGCGAGCGGCATTGCGCGGAGCGGCGCAGACATCATCGCTATAGATGGCTTCCGCGGCGGCACAGGCGCCGCCCCCACCCGAATCCGCGATAATGTAGGCATTCCCATCGAGCTGGCTCTCGCCAGCGTAGACCAACGCCTCCGCGAGGAGGGTATCCGCAACAATGTCAGCATTGTCGTCGGCGGCAGCATCCGCAGCAGCGCAGACGTGGTCAAGGCCATCGCTCTGGGCGCGGACGCGGTCTACATCGCCACCGCCGCACTGCTGGCGCTGGGATGCCATCTCTGCCGCACATGTCAGCTGGGCCGCTGCAACTGGGGAATCGCCACGCAGCGCCCCGATCTGGTAAAACGCCTGAATCCGGAAATCGGCTATAAACGCCTTGTCAATCTAGTCAGCGCGTGGGACCACGAAATCAAAGAGATGATGGGCGGCATGGGCATTAACTCCATTGAAGCGCTGCGCGGCAACAGGCTGATGCTCCGCGGCGTAGGCCTGAACGAAAAAGAGCTGGAGATACTCGGCGTAAAGCATGCCGGAGAATAGGACGGTACCGATATGAAACGAATCTATGTCAACGAAGAGTGGTGCCTCGCGTGCCACCTGTGCGAATATTACTGTGCTTTCGCCAATTCCGACGAGCCGGATATGGTAAAGGCGCTGAAAAACAGGCAAATCAATCCCCGCATCAGGATCGAGGAGGGTGACGGCATCAGCTTTGCCGTGTCCTGCCGCCACTGCGAGGAGCCATACTGCGTGAAGGGCTGCATATCCGGCGCACTGTCTATCGAGGACGGCGTAATTCACATAGACAGCAGCAAATGCGTCGGATGCTATACCTGCATTCTCTCATGTCCCTACGGTGCAGTGATGCCGTCCGACACCGGGGCCATTCAGAAATGCGAGCTGTGCATGAACAACTCTGCCGGCGCGCCCGCCTGTGTCAAAGGCTGCCCCAATCAGGCTATCGTATACGAGGAGAGATGACCATGAAATATGTGATAATCGGGAATTCGGCGGCTGCCGTCGGCGCAATCGAGGGGATCCGCACCATAGACCGCGAGGGGGACATTACGCTGATCGCAAGCGAACCCCACCACACATACGGACGCCCGCTCATTTCCTATCTGCTTATGGGAAAGACAGACCGGGAGCGGATGAAATACCGTCCCGACAGCTTTTACAGCGACAACGGCGTAACCCCCCTACTGGGACGCACCGCAGAAAAGATAGAAGGCGGATGCGTGGTGATGGACGGCGGCGACAGAGTGCCTTACGACAGACTGCTGATCGCAACAGGCTCCCGCCCCTTCGTTCCCCCCATGGACGGTCTAGACCGTGTGGAGAAAAAATTCTCCTTCATGACGCTGGATGACGCGCTCGCTTTGGAACAGGAGCTCACGCCCGATAAAAAGGTTCTCATCATCGGCGCGGGGCTGATCGGCCTCAAATGCGCAGAGGGCATCTCGGGCAGAGTCGGCTCCATCACCGTTGTCGATCTGGCCGACCGGGTTCTGCCCAGCATATTGGACGAGCGCGGCTCGACCATCGTCCAAGAGCATCTGGAGCAAAAGGGCATCTCCTTTATTTTAAACGACAGCGTCGCATCCTTCGGCAAAAACAGTGCCGCGCTCAAAAGCGGAAAGGCGCCGATTGATTTTGACATCCTCGTCGTTGCCGTCGGCGTGCGCCCCAACGTGGAGCTCGCGCAGCAGGCCGGCATTTCCGTAGGCCGCGGTATCACCGTAAACGCAAAGAGCGAGACGTCTATGGCCGGCGTATATGCCGCAGGCGACTGCACCGAGTGTACCGATATGCTTTCGGGCAACAAAAAAATACTCGCGCTTTTGCCCAACGCCTATATGCAGGGCGAAACGGCGGGCATCAACATGGCGGGCGGAAACGCGTCCTTTGAAAAGGCCATTCCAATGAACGCCATGGGCGTCCTCGGGCTGCACATGGTGACGGCAGGCAGCTATGACGGAGAGATTTACACAGAGGACAAAGGCGACGGCTCCTATAAGCTGCTGGCAACCCGCGCCGACCGTCTCGTCGGCTTCATCATTATCGGCAATGTGGAGCGGGCAGGCATTTACACCTCACTCATACGCGAAAAGACGCCGCTCTCCTCGCTGGATTTTGACCTGATTAAAACAAAGCCGCAGTTGATGGCATTTTCCAGACGCGACCGCGCACACAAACTTTCGGAACCGGGTTAAGGAGGCACAGGATGAAAATTATAGA
>QAKS01000092.1:0-5578 GCA_003343685.1 Clostridiales bacterium
GAGCTGCAGGTGGGCGTTTTAGTGCTTTTTATTTGCCCTGCTGCGAATGATGATGAACACGCCGGAGAACGAGGGCGGTACGGGCGGGCAGATAGATGGGGAAGCCAAGGCGCCCGTCCAATGCGCGGCAGCCGGTGTATACCGTGTCGGGAGAGATGCGATCCCAGCCGCCGAACCGTTTTTCGTCCGTGGACAGCACGACGTGGTAACGCTGTTCATCGGGCGCGCACATGAAATAGGACGGATAGGAGCGGGAGGGGCTGAAGTTGAAGGCGAACAAAAGGCCGTTTCTCTCATATACGAGTGTCTGCGCGTCGTCGTCGATATACAGGCTGACCGGCAGGGCGTCGAATACACGCTGGTCTTTTGCAAGAGAGACCATGGCTCTGTCAAACGCCAGAAGCCAGCTGTATTTCAGCGTGCCGTCGTCGGCAAGATGCCACTGTCGCCGACAGTAATCGTAGCTCCAGCCATTGCCCTCCCGGGGGAAGTCAATCCATTCGGGGTGGCCGAATTCATTGCCCATAAAGGAGAGATAGCCCTCTCCGGCGAGGGACATAGTGAGAAGGCGTATCATTTTGTGAAGGGCAATCCCCCGGTCTATGACGGCGCTGTTTACGAACTTCGACATATCCGTATACATGGCGCTGTCACACAGCCGGAACATGATGGTTTTGTCGCCCACCAGTGCCTGATCGTGAGACTCGGCATAGCCGATGTATTTTTCGTGGGCGCGGCGGCTTGTAAGCTCGTGCCAGATGGCGCGCATGTTCCAGCCCTCGTCGGGGACATCCTTCAGAAGGCGGATCCACATGTCAGGAACTCCCATGGATAATCGATAGTCAAAGCCGATGCCGCCGTCGGGAATGGGCAGGCACATGCCCGGCATGGCAGACATATCCTCCGCGATGGTGACGGCGTGGGGATTGACCTGCCGGATCAGCTCGTTTGCCAGCTGTAAATAGGTCACGGCCTCTGTATCGGTATTCATGGAAAAGTATTTGCTATAGTCGGTAAAGGCGGCGCCAAGACCGTGGTCGCGGTAGAGCATGGAGGTGACGCCGTCAAAACGGAAGCCGTCGAATCGGTATTCGGTGAGCCAGAATTTCAAGTTCGACAGCAGAAAATGGAGCACTTCGTTTTTTCCGTAGTTGAACAGTTTTGTGTTCCAGGCGGGGTGAGTGCCGCGGGGACCGCTGTGGAAGAACTGATAGTCAGTGCCGTCAAACTCGGCAAGCCCCTCGGCCGTGTTTTTGACGGCATGGGAATGAACTACGTCTAAAAGGACGGCGATTCCCATGCTGTGCGCCGTGTCTATCAGGCTCTTCAGATCGGCAGGCGTGCCGAAGCGGGACGATGCGGCGAAGAAAGAGGATACCTGATAGCCGAAGGAGCCGTAGTAGGGATGTTCCATCACCGCCATGATCTGAATGGCGTTATAGCCTGTGCTGCGGATGCGGGGGAGTATGTTGTCCCTGAATTCCGCATAGGTTCCGACGCCCTTTTTCTCCTGCGCCATGCCGATGTGGCATTCGTAGATAAACAGCTCGTCCGCCGGGGAAAAGCCGTCGATCTTCCACGGATAGGGTGGGTCGTCTGTGATTTCGGCGCACCACACGTATGTGACGGGATCCTGCACGACGCGGCGGGCATAGAGGGGAATGCGCTCCAGAGTTCTGCCGCCGTGATGGACGACAGCCTTAACCCTGCACCCGGCATACAGGGCGCCGTCGCCCGGAAGGAACACCTCAAACACGCCGTTTCCCACGGGTGTCATAGGCAGCGACGACGGATCCCAGCCGTTCATATCGCCCATGAGGAACATGGAATCTGCGGCAGGCGCCCACTCCCGATAATACCAACCGCCGCTGCTCCGGTGAAAGCCGAAGTATTCGTGAGCGTTGGCAAAATCCGAAAGAGACGGACAGCGCGACAGAAGTTCGCTTTTTTTTGCGGAATAATTGTTCATGCGCAGCTCAATATCACCCTCATAGGGCTTTAACAGGCTGTCGTATTCTAGGATCCTGTAGCTCATATTCGGTACCTCTCTGTTCTGTTTTCTATTCTGGTGAAAAAACAGGGACGATATCCGTCCGCAGATGTGTCTTTGCTTCTATTGTAAACCGTTTGGGAAAGTTCGTCAAATGAGTCTTTTGGAAAAGCGCCAATGGTGCGGGAGTAAAAAACTATCCATTGAGGCGTTCCGGACTGTCAAAAAAACTGCGTCTGCGTTAAAAATATCCGATGTTCCGCTTTCGCGGAACAAGCTTAAAAGGGACAAACAGCCCCTTTTGAAACCCCAGACGGGCTAAGCGAGTAAGCGAGTTTTAAGGAAGTATTGTTTTACGTTGAGCGGAGAAAGTACGCTTGTGAAATAAAGCTAACGCCGCGCGTACCCGCAAAAAGTTGGTAGGCAAGCGAATAAAGAAAAACCGAAGCGCCTTAAAATCTTTGATTCCATCAGGCGTGAATGTTTTTCACAGTTCGCGCTGCCGTGACTTTCCCGCGGAACAAGGAGCAGTAACGGAATGGGCTTGCGTTGCCGATGTTAGGAGGGATGCAGTCCTTGGAGTTTGCTGAGACGCGGGGGAAGCGCCTTTTTTGACAAGCTAAACGGCACGGTTTTACGCCGTGCCGCAGCTTTTTTCACTTTACAGTATAGCTTTTATAATACTTGTTCGCACCCTTGTCCTTTACCACAACCGTTACGGTTTTTCCCTTTTTCAGCTTGATTTTACTCCTGGTGGTGTACCGTTTCGTCGTAACTGTCGTTTTGTCGCTCTGTTTCGTCCTTTTGGTCGTCAGCCTTGTCTTATAGTTCTTTCCATTCGCCTGAAACGTAACCGAGGTCACGCCGTTGTCGCACCTCCCTGTCCGCAAATCTATGCCCGCTTTTGCCCCGCCGGTCAGCGTGGTTTTGTCCATTGTGCCGATATTCGCCTTTTTTACCGATGCGGTAAGGAAAATCGGCTTTAGGCACGTCCCTACGATTTTATTATTCTTTATCGAAGGCTTTGCAGAACCCATGACATAAATTCCGTATTTTTTCTTTCCGGCATTGGTAATCTTATTGCCCGTAATCTGGACGTTGTCCGTCCTTTCTACGGCGACGCCGCTCCTGCCCGTGCCCGAGACCGTATTGCTTTTTACTACTGTGTTTTTTCCGCATTTTTCCAGATATACGCCGTTTCTTTGAACAGCGGAAACCTTGTTTTTTGACACTGTGTTTCCGTACGATTTTGCAATCCATATTCCGTTGCCTGTCGCCGTCTTTATCGTATTTCCGGAAACCGTATTGGCATTGCTGCTGTTCCTTAAATAAACCCCGTTGTTCTGTTTTCCGCTTATTTGATACAGTTTATTTTTGCTGACAGTACTTTCGCTGCACCAGTCGGTCAGTACCGCAGACTGCCCCGATGCGTTTACCCTGTTGCCGCTGACAGTCACGCCCTTGATTGTCCGCTTTGATGAACCGCCTATGTAGATACCGTTCTGTGTCGCCTTGTCTATCACGTTCCCCGTAACGGATAAATTGACGGCACTGCTGTATTCGGACTTGGAATCGCCGACAATCACACCGGTTGATTTGAACCGTATGGCCGTGGACGCATTTAAAAACCGATTGCCTGATACCGTCATATTATACACAGATATTACGCTGATGCCTGCACCCGTTGTGTAGATTGTATTGCCTGTTATCGCAATTCCGTCATGGTAGTTTCCGTATACAGCGCTGTGAGAACCTATCCCAACGCCGGAATAGGTAATGCTGTTATTGACTATCTTTATATTCCTGCAAGGCGTTTTGTCGTAAGGAGACCCTCCGGGGGCCGTGGAACTGCTGTATGTGGTGTCCAGCTGGATCGCCTCTTTTCCGCCGGTGGACACAGACGTCCCTCCTATGGTACAATTTTCCACCACACTGTCGGACACCGCGGCAAATTCGATAAGATGTCCTTTATAGTTATTCAATATGGTGCATCCCGAAATTGTAATACCCGACGAATGCTTAAAGAAAAATGAGGAATATCCGTACCTGTCGGACGGCGTTTCCGTGTTCCCGATCCACGTGCCGCCCCTCACCGTCACATTTTTCAGCAGATCATATCCGCCCGTTCCGTTCGGCGTAGTACGGAGCAGTCCCGTACCCGGCTGCACCTGCGTGACTGTTGCACCCGCAGCATTCAGGGTTATCCCGTCGTATTTTATATAGACGGAATAGTCCAGATAGTACTCCCCCGGGGAAAGCGTCACGTTGCCGCCCAGATTCAAGGCCTTTTGGATCGCCTTTCTGTCCGTAACTCCCGTCACGTCACCCGAGGGCTGAATCACAGAATCCACCGGTTCTCCGGAATATACCTGCGCCGACGCCTGCACCGTAAATATGGCAAAGACAGCTACGAAAGCCGCCGTCATAAGCCCAAACAAAAATAACTTTTTACCATAAATGCAATACTTATCCATGGGGCTTATTATACTATACAAAAACGTGTCATGTCATAAACATTAAAAAAGCGTAACACTTTTTTAACTTTTTACCCTCTCAGCATGCCCTCTTTTTTGAGCAGAAGCTTTTCCGCATTTCTATACAACACCATATCCCTTTCGTCCTCGGTCATGTCCAGCTCCAGAAACCTCTCCATTTCCTCCTCCGGCAGCCACATGGGGTAGTCCGTGCCAAACATCATCCGCTCCATGCCGTGCTCCCGCGCCATATACACAGCCTCCTCCGGCGCCAGCATAAACAGCGAACTGGACGTATCAAAATAGATATCCTCCCGCCGCATCAAATACTCCTTTGCCTCGTCCCATGCATGATATCCTCCGAAATGGGCGGCAATGACATTCAGTTCGGGACACCTGTCCAGCGCCCGCGCCAGTTTTTCCGGCTTAGAGTAGGTTTTTACTGCGTCACCCATATGGATCAGCACAGGCAGCCTGTTTCCGATCGCCGCGTACATTTCGATCGCTTTTTCGTCATCGATATCAAATCTCTGAAAATCCGGATGAAGCTTAATTCCGTACATTCCCGCTTCTATCACCCTGTCTATCTCCGCCTCAATGCCGTCCATATAGGGATGCAGCGCGGCGAAGCCCAAAAACTCATTGTATATTTTCATCTGGCTCATGATAAAGGTATTGATCGCCTGCACCTGATCCGGTCTGGTCGCCACAGAATGAACGACGTATTTTTGTGTACCGATCTTATCCCCTTGGTTGACAAGATCCTTTGGAGACCCCTTTCCCTCCATCGGTATGCCATAAAAATCTCCTATGGAATAGACCGCTTTTTCTGCAATTTTTCCCGGAAATATATGCGCGTGAACATCAATATTCCTTCTCTTTTTCAAAACCCAGTTCCTTCTTTCCGCTTTTCCTTTACTTTTTCCAGAATATATTCTAGAATAAACTAACCCCATTGTAAAGTAGCTTTTGAAAGGAGTCTCCCATGGATAATAACCGGGAAATGATGGAACTGTTGGAATCCATCCGTCAGGAAAATATTAAAACCACAGCGGCAGCGGCGAAAACCGCCAGAGCCATGAGAATTTGTATGATCCTTATGGCAGCCCTCATT
>QAKS01000092.1:6363-25497 GCA_003343685.1 Clostridiales bacterium
AGTTCGCGCTGCCGTGACTTTCCCGCGGAACAAGGAGCAGTAACGGAATGGGCTTGCGTTGCCGATGTTAGGAGGGATGCAGTCCTTGGAGTTTGCTGAGACGCGGGGGAAGCGCCTTTTTTGACAAGCTAAACGGCACGGTTTTACGCCGTGCCGCAGCTTTTTTCACTTTACAGTATAGCTTTTATAATACTTGTTCGCACCCTTGTCCTTTACCACAACCGTTACGGTTTTTCCCTTTTTCAGCTTGATTTTACTCCTGGTGGTGTACCGTTTCGTCGTAACTGTCGTTTTGTCGCTCTGTTTCGTCCTTTTGGTCGTCAGCCTTGTCTTATAGTTCTTTCCATTCGCCTGAAACGTAACCGAGGTCACGCCGTTGTCGCACCTCCCTGTCCGCAAATCTATGCCCGCTTTTGCCCCGCCGGTCAGCGTGGTTTTGTCCATTGTGCCGATATTCGCCTTTTTTACCGATGCGGTAAGGAAAATCGGCTTTAGGCACGTCCCTACGATTTTATTATTCTTTATCGAAGGCTTTACAGAACCCATGACATAAATTCCGTATTTTTTCTTTCCGGCATTGGTAATCTTATTGCCCGTAATCTGGACGTTGTCCGTCCTTTCTACGGCGACGCCGCTCCTGCCCGTGCCCGAGACCGTATTGCTTTTTACTACTGTGTTTTTTCCGCATTTTTCCAGATATACGCCGTTTCTTTGAACAGCGGAAACCTTGTTTTTTGACACTGTGTTTCCGTACGATTTTGCAATCCATATTCCGTTGCCTGTCGCCGTCTTTATCGTATTTCCGGAAACCGTATTGGCATTGCTGCTGTTCCTTAAATAAACCCCGTTGTTCTGTTTCCCGCTTATTTGATACAGCTTATTTTTGCTGACAGTACTTTCGCTGCACCAGTCGGTCAGTATCGCAGACTGCCCCGATGCGTTTACCCTGTTGCCGCTGACAGTCACGCCCTTGATTGTCCGCTTTGATGAACCGCCTATGTAGATACCGTTCTGTGTCGCCTTGTCTATCACGTTCCCCGTAACGGATAAATTGACGGCACTGCTGTATTCGGACTTGGAATCGCCGACAATCACACCGGTTGATTTGAACCGTATGGCCGTGGACGCATTTAAAAACCGATTGCCTGATACCGTCATATTATACACAGATATTACGCTGATGCCTGCACCCGTCGTGTAAAATGTATTGCCTGTTATCGCAATTCCGTCATGGTAGTTTCCGTATACAGCGCTGTGAGAACCTATCCCAACGCCGGAATAGGTAATGCTGTTATTGACTATCTTTATATTCCTGCAAGGCGTTTTGTCGTAAGGAGACCCTCCGGGGGCCGTGGAACTGCTGTATGTGGTGTCCAGCTGGATCGCCTCTTTTCCGCCGGTGGACACAGACGTCCCTCCTATGGTACAATTTTCCACCACACTGTCGGACACCGCGGCAAATTCGATAAGATGTCCTTTATAGTTATTCAATATGGTGCATCCCGAAATTGTAATACCCGACGAATGCTTAAAGAAAAATGAGGAATATCCGTACCTGTCGGACGGCGTTTCCGTGTTCCCGATCCACGTGCCGCCCCTCACCGTCACATTTTTCAGCAGATCATATCCGCCCGTTCCGTTCGGCGTAGTACGGAGCAGTCCCGTACCCGGCTGCACCTGCGTGACTGTTGCACCCGCAGCATTCAGGGTTATCCCGTCGTATTTTATATAGACGGAATAGTCCAGATAGTACTCCCCCGGGGAAAGCGTCACGTTGCCGCCCAGATTCAAGGCCTTTTGGATCGCCTTTCTGTCCGTAACTCCCGTCACGTCACCCGAGGGCTGAATCACAGAATCCACCGGTTCTCCGGAATATACCTGCGCCGACGCCTGCACCGTAAATATGGCAAAGACAGCTACGAAAGCCGCCGTCATAAGCCCAAACAAAAATAACTTTTTACCATAAATGCAATACTTATCCATGGGGCTTATTATACTATACAAAAACGTGTCATGTCATAAACATTAAAAAAGCGTAACACTTTTTTAACTTTTTACCCTCTCAGCATGCCCTCTTTTTTGAGCAGAAGCTTTTCCGCATTTCTATACAACACCATATCCCTTTCGTCCTCGGTCATATCCAGCTCCAGAAACCTCTCCATTTCCTCCTCCGGCAGCCACATGGGGTAGTCCGTGCCAAACATCATCCGCTCCATGCCGTGCTCCCGCGCCATATACACAGCCTCCTCCGGCGCCAGCATAAACAGCGAACTGGACGTATCAAAATAGATATCCTCCCGCCGCATCAAATACTCCTTTGCCTCGTCCCATGCATGATATCCTCCGAAATGGGCGGCAATGACATTCAGTTCGGGACACCTGTCCAGCGCCCGCGCCAGTTTTTCCGGCTTAGAGTAGGTTTTTACTGCGTCACCCATATGGATCAGCACAGGCAGCCTGTTTCCGATCGCCGCGTACATTTCGATCGCTTTTTCGTCATCGATATCAAATCTCTGAAAATCCGGATGAAGCTTAATTCCGTACATTCCCGCTTCTATCACCCTGTCTATCTCCGCCTCAATGCCGTCCATATAGGGATGCAGCGCGGCGAAGCCCAAAAACTCATTGTATATTTTCATCTGGCTCATGATAAAGGTATTGATCGCCTGCACCTGATCCGGTCTGGTCGCCACAGAATGAACGACGTATTTTTGTGTACCGATCTTATCCCCTTGGTTGACAAGATCCTTTGGAGACCCCTTTCCCTCCATCGGTATGCCATAAAAATCTCCTATGGAATAGACCGCTTTTTCTGCAATTTTTCCCGGAAATATATGCGCGTGAACATCAATATTCCTTCTCTTTTCCAAAACCCAGTTCCTTCTTTCCGCTTTTCCTTTACTTTTTCCAGAATATATTCTAGAATAAACTAACCCCATTGTAAAGTAGCTTTTGAAAGGAGTCTCCCATGGATAATAACCGGGAAATGATGGAACTGTTGGAATCCATCCGTCAGGAAAATATTAAAACCACAGCGGCAGCGGCGAAAACCGCCAGAGCCATGAGAATTTGTATGATCCTTATGGCAGCCCTCATTGTCTTTATGGCAGTGTGCGCCTTTGGTGTTCTGCCCAAGGTGAACGCCACTGTAAATTCTCTTAACAGTGTAGCGGAACAGCTCGCTGCTTCGGACCTGACGGGTTTGGTTGAGGATGCGGATCAGACGCTGAGCGACGTCTCATCGACGGTAAAAAGCGTCCAGCCCATCATTAACGCTCTCAAGCCGGAGGATATTGACGCACTCTCCGAGGCCATCGCCGACCTGCAAAGCATTATCTCGCCTCTTGCACAGGTATTCGGAAGAAATTAAAGGTTTTTTCACATCTCACATGGTATAATAAGTATAACGAACATTATTCATCCGGAGGTGAAGCATTATGATGAACGAAGTGTACGATTCTTTTAAAAAGCTGGCGCTGGCAGGCGTAGGCGCTGTTGCTCTTTCGGCCGACAAAGCAAAGGAGCTGATCGACACCCTTGTCGAAAAAGGAGAAATGACGGTAGAGCAGGGCAAGGTTGCCAACCAGAAACTGAAGCATGACATTCAGGAGAAAGCAAAAGGCTGCGTGACCATCAATCATTACACCGTCTCGGCAGAAGATTTTATCAACAATATGGACGCCCTGTCAGAAGACGAAATTGCAGCCCTCAAGGCCAAGCTGGCCGAAATGGAAAAGCCTCAGGACTGAACCGCAGACTGGCTATGGCGACAGAACAGAGCCGGGGCAGGCTTCGCAAAATCATACGCACTTTTCTGAAATACAGCAGACACGGCGGCATGACGCCCGCTTCGCTTAAAAGCGCCCTTGAGGAACTGGGCCCCACCTTCGTCAAGATGGGACAAATCATGTCTACCCATCCGGATTTGATCCCCCCTGCCTATTGCAAGGAGCTGGGCCTTCTCCGCTCTGAGGTCGCCCCCATGCCCGCCGCCGAGGTCCGCCGCGTAATTGAAACAGCCTATCATATGCCGATGGGCGATATTTTTGAGGATTTTGACGAGACGCCTCTTGGCTCCGCCTCTATCGCTCAGGCTCATTCCGCACATCTGAAAAACGGCGACCATGTGGTTGTCAAGGTTCAGCGGGAGGGCATTTACGATATTATGGAGCAGGATATCCGTCTGCTTAAAAAAGCCTCTCCCCTGATTCGCCGTCTGCGCGGCATGGGCGACGTGGTCGATTTTAATATTCTTCTGGACGAATTGTGGGAAACCTCACGGGAGGAAATGGACTTTACGCAGGAAGCACAAAACGGAATAGACTTCCGTCGGTTAAATGAAGAATTAAAATATTCCACCTGTCCCCGGGTATATGAGGAGTTTTCCACCAAAACCGTTTTGATTCTTGAATATGTGGGCGGCTATGAGATCGACGACATTGAAAATCTGGAAAAGGCCGGTTACGACATGAATGAAATCGGCACCAAGCTGGTCAACGCCTTTGCCAAACAGATCATTGAGGACGGCTTTTTTCATGCCGACCCCCATCAGGGCAACATACGCATCGAGGACGGCGTAATCGTCTGGATTGATATGGGCATGATGGGCAGGCTTTCCGTAAGGGACAGACTTCTCCTCTCCAACGTGGTGGAGGCCTTTGCCACATATGATATTGAAGGAATCAAAAGCAGCATTCTGACGATAGGCGTCCATGACGGAAATATCGACCATGCCCAGCTTTATGCCGACGTGGAAAACGCCTTCTCCAAATATGCCGACGCAGATCTTGGCGATATGGACATTGCCGAAGTAATGGACTTCATGTTTACTGTCGCCAAAAAGCACCACATCTCTATTCCCAGCGGGGTCACCATTCTTGCACGCGGCATTGCCACACTGGAGGGTGTTCTGGCGCAGATCTGTCCTGACATCAGCGTAATCGAGATCATGAGCAACGCCGTCACAAGCGATATACTGGGAAGAATGGACTTAAAGGCTGACGCAGCCAAATACGCCTATGCTGCAGTCCGCTCCATGAAGAAAACCCTGCTCATCCCTACGCTGGTGTCCGACGCGCTCACATCCGTTAAAAAAGGACAAACCAAACTTAATTTAGAAATTTCACTTTCCCCGCGCGCCGAAGCGTCCCGCGAAAGGCAGACCGGCATGACCGCCTCCGCCATACTGATCGGCGCCGTTATCATCGGTTCCTGTCTGCTCTGCACCACGGATATGGAGCCGAAGCTGTTTGGCGCGCCCGCTATTGGCATGATCGGCTTTCTGGCAGGTATTTTTTCCGCCGCAGTATGCGGTATTACACACTTTTTCAGGAAAAATGGCAGACGGAAATAGTCCTATTGCCCACTTCTTTGCTCAAAACGAAACCATTTTCCGTTGATAAACAGTTCAAGAGAGTTGTCATCTGCAAATTGATATTCGTATCCCGTCCCGAAGTTAGACTCTCCGTTTTTTTCCGGCATTTTCCACCTGTCCACTTCCCCGGTGATTCTTCCGTCCATTACGCCGCATCTCGCCCGAATATCGCTTTCCCGTCCCGTATCGTAATATACCTTTCCATCTACTTTGACCGCAGGAATCAGATCGCATTTTATTTCCTCCGTCGGCAAGGCGCTTTGCACCTGCGTCTCTTGTACCCCGGTCTCTTTGTCCGCCTTCTGTACCGCGCCGCGGCCCGCCACCAGCATGACCGGCAGACTCACTGCCGCTGTAAGAAACACCAATAACCTCTTCATGCGCCGTTCCCCCTTTTTTGTTTAGACGAAAATAACGGCGTCCATGTTTCATCGGGCGGCAGCTTTCCATTATAAAGGAAAAACGCCCTGCATGTTTGGGCGTTTTCGCTCTGTCGTTATTTTTTCGTTATCCGAAATACTCCACGCCGGACAGGAATATCCTCTGATCCTTTTCGCCCGGCACGTTTTTCATAAGCCCCTCGTGGTAACGCTCGCTGTGACCCATCTTCCCCAGAATCCGTCCGTCCGGAGACATAATGCCCTCTACGGCGCCGTAAGAGCCGTTCGGATTGTGTTCGATGTCCATAGACGGTTTCCCGTCGTAATCCACATACTGCGTCGCCACCTGTCCGTTTTTGAACAGCTCGTCAAGCTCTGTCTCTGAAGCAACAAAGCGTCCCTCACCGTGAGATACCGCAACCGTATGTATATCACCCGACTCGGTATGCATGAGCCACGGAGAATTAGCAGAGGTGATCCGCGTGTTTACCAACCGCGATACGTGGCGGCCCAACGTGTTAAAGGTCAGCGTCGGGCTGTCCTTCCTCATAGGCCGAATTTCGCCATAGGGCACCAGTCCCAGCTTGATAAGCGCCTGAAAGCCGTTGCAAATGCCCAGCATCAGACCGTCCCTCTTCTTGAGCATATCCATCAGCGCGTCTGCCACGATGGGATTTCTAAACGTTGTAGCGATAAACTTTCCGGAGCCGTCCGGCTCATCGCCGCCGGAGAAACCGCCGGGGATCATGACGATCTGGGCGTTTCTGATGAGCCGCGCCAGCTCATCCGTAGCCTCTTTGATCTTGTCTGCCGTCAGGTTGTTGATAATAATTGTGTCCGCTTTTGCTCCCGCCTCTTCAAACACCCGTACCGTGTCATATTCACAGTTCGTGCCGGGGAACACAGGGATTACAACTCTCGGCTTAGCGATTTTGGCCGCGGGCTTTTTCCACGTCCTGTCCGAAAACAGTCCGGTCTCCTTCATTTCTCCACCCTCTGCAAAGGTTCTGAACACCTTTTCCAGCGGCTCGGTATAGGCCTTCTCACATTCCGCAAGGGAGATGCTTTCTCCGTTCCACTCGATTTTTGCCGTATCGGTCAGCTCGCCCACACAATACAGATCCAGCTCATCCGCCTCCAGCAGGATGCAGCCGTACAGCTTGTCCGTCAGGCGCTCCAGAGAAATGTCGTCCGCAAAACGCACGCCGACTCCGTTGCCCAGAGCCATCTTTGCGGCACCTGCCAAAATTCCTCCCCGTTCTACTGCATAAGCCGAATAGATTTTTCCGCTCCCGATCAGCTCCGTCACCATATCCAACTTAGCATTTACATCGCTCCAGATGGGAAGCCGGCATTCATCGCGGTCAATGTCAACGAGATACAGCTTATGTCCTGCCGCCTTAAACTCCGGAGAGATGACGCCGCCCTTCTTTGCATGGCAGATTGCAAAGCTGCAAAGGGTCGGCGGCACATGAATGTCGTTATAAGAGCCGCTCATGGAATCCTTTCCGCCGATAGAGGCGATTCCCATACCCCTCTGCGCATATTCCGCCCCCAGCAGCGCCGCCACCGGCTTGCCCCAAGTAGACGGATCGTCCGTCATCCTCTCAAAATACTCTTGGAAGGTGAGCCATGCATCGCCCCGCGCACCTCCCGCCGCCACCAACTTCGCCACAGAGGAGAGCACTGCGTAAACAGCTCCGTGCATAGGGCTCTTTTCCATAATATAGGGATCAATCCCATAGGTCATAATCGTCACATCGTCCGTGGAAGCGCCGTCCACCGGAATCGCCGCACACATTGCCTGCGCCGGGGAAAGCTGCCGTTTTCCGCCGAGAGGCATCGTCACCGTCGCCGCGCCGATGGTTGAGTCAAACCGCTCAATCAATCCCTTTTGGCTGCATATGTTGAGATCGCCCAAAAGACCTGTTACCGTCTCTTTCAGGCTCTCCGCCTTTTTTTCGCTGAACAGCGCATGGGTATCGCCGTTTTGCACCAGCGCCTTTGCATACTGCGCCGCACCGTTTGTGTCGAGAAACTTCCGCTTGATGTCGACAATCGTATTGCCGCACCAGTCCATTCTCATGCGCCCCGTATCTGTAACGACCGCCACCTCGGTTGCCTCCAGGTTTTCCTCTTCGGCAAGGGCGATCACCTTTTCCACATCCTTTTTCTCTACGACAATCGCCATTCTCTCCTGAGACTCGGAAATCGCCAGCTCCGTCCCGTCAAGACCCTCATATTTTTTCGGCACCTTGTCCAGCCAGATGTCAAGGCTGGGCGCAAGCTCGCCAATGGCGACGCATACGCCGCCCGCGCCGAAATCGTTGCAGCGCTTGATCAGCGTAGAAAATTCTCCGTTTCGGAACAGTCTTTGCAGCTTTCTCTCTGTCAACGGGTTGCCCTTCTGCACTTCGGCGCTGCATGTGTCGATAGATTTGTCGTCATGTGCCTTGCTGCTGCCGGTAGCCCCGCCGCAGCCGTCCCTTCCGGTGCGTCCGCCGATGAGAACAATCGCATCTCCCGCAAGGGGCGTCTCCCGCCGCACATTCTCCGCAGGCGCCGCGCCTACTACCGCGCCGATCTCCATGCGCTTGGCTTTATAGCCCTCATGATATACTTCGTTTACAATTCCCGTCGCCAGACCGATCTGGTTGCCGTAGGAGGAATAGCCCGCGGCCGCCTCACGGGTCAGCTTGCGCTGGGGCAGCTTGTGTTCCATCGTATCTTTGATTCTCTCCCGGGGATCTCCGCATCCGGTGACGCGCATTGCCTGATACACATAGCTGCGCCCCGACAGCGGATCGCGAATAGCGCCGCCGAGACAGGTCGCCGCTCCGCCGAAAGGTTCGATTTCCGTCGGGTGGTTGTGCGTTTCGTTTTTGAACATGATCAGGTAGTCCCGCTTGCCCTCGCTGATATCAATCGTCTGCTTAAAAGAGCAGGCGTTGATCTCCTCGCTCTCGTCCAGCATCGGCAAAAGTCCCGCCTTTTTCGCCTCCTTGACATAAATCGTCGCCATGTCCATCAGACAGACGGGCTTGTTCTTACCCTGATAGAGCTTTTTTCTGGATTCCAAATACTGCTCGTAAAGCTCCTTTGCCTTTGCTCCCGCTTCGCCCTCCTCGAAATTCACCTCCGTAAGCTCCGTTTGGAACGTCGTGTGACGGCAGTGATCCGACCAGTACGTGTCGATCACCTTGATCTCCGTAATGGTGGGGTCTCTCTTTTCCGCGGCAAAGTAATCACGGGCAAAGATCAGATCATCTCCGCTCATGGCGTATTCTGCGCTCATGGCTCGAAGCTCGTCGTCGCTCTTTTTTATAAAGCCCTCCATCACATCGACGGTGGTGGGGCGCGTAAGTTCCATTTCCAGCGTTTCCGGTTTTTCCATAGAGGCCTCGCGGGAATCTACCGGGTTGATCACATAGGTCTTGATGCGCTCCAGCTCCTCCTCACTTACACCCCCGACCACGTATATTTTCGCAGTCCGTATAGCGGGGCGCGTTTTCTGCGTGAGCAGCTCTACGCACTGAGCCGCGCTGTCCGCTCTCTGGTCATACTGTCCGGGGAGAAATTCCACCGCGAAAGCCATTCCCTCCGTTTCCGGCAGCCTTTCGGGATAGACTGCGTCCACAGCGGGCTCGCTGAATACATTTTCTACAGCCTTGTCATAGTCCTCCCCGTCCATGCCTTCCGCGTCATACCGCAGAAAAATTCTCAGGCTGTCCGCATTCTTAATCATCAGATTCGACCTGAAGTCGTGAAGCGTCTTTTTCGCCTCGACGTCAAATCCCGGCCGCTTTTCCACAAAAATTCTTCTTACCATTTTTCTCCTCCGTCAAGCTCCCACAATCATTTCAACTGCCATCATTACAAGCGGCACCGTCACCACAGAACCCACTACCGAATACAGCAGCAGCTTCGTGGAATAGTCCGTGTCCGCTCCGTAAGCCTTGCTCATCGTCACCGGCTGCACTGCGCTGGAAAGCCCAAACTGCAGCGCCATGACCTCTATGTAAAACGGGTCCATACCGACGAGAAGCGACAGCGCCACAATAATCACAACCGAAATCACCAACCGGAATATAACAGCCGCGATCACCCCGCGTTCCGGCTTCATATTTTTGAATCCCATATTATAAATGACCGAACCCACAAACAGCAGCGCCATCGGCGATGTCACCTTGCCCACCGAATCTACGGCGATCATAAGAAATCTGGGCAGAACAATTCCCAAAAGCGCCAATACCACCGACAGTATAATGGTAATCGTCGGCGGAGTCACCATTCCCTTCAGGATTTTGCCGATCTGCTGCTTCTCCCCGCCGCCGTTGATCACGCCCGCATCCCTTCTCGTCAGCATGACGCCTACCGTATTGGTAAACAGGGTTTGTCCGAAATAGAGCAGCACCATCGGCGGATTTCCCGCCGCGCCAAACACGCTTTCCACCATAGGAAAACCGATAAACGATGAATTGGAAGTCACCGCACCCTGCATAAACTGTCCGCGCCGCCTGTTGGGGACGCGAATGATGAGGGCAATCAGCCACGTCAGAAAAAAAGACAGCACCATCGTAGCCACTGTTACAAGAAAAACAGGGAGTAGCTCGGTGAGCTCTTCCCTCGAAAAATAGTTCTGGAAGCTGGACAAAATTGTCGCGGGAAGTGTGACATTGATGACGAGCTTGCTCATCATCATTCTCTCCCGCTCCTGAAACATGCCGCTCCGGCTTAAAAAATATCCCAGCGCCATGATCAGCACAACTCCTACACTTGCT
This sequence comes from Clostridiales bacterium, assembly GCA_003343685.1. GTDB lineage: Bacteria > Bacillota > Clostridia > Christensenellales > Christensenellaceae > QAKS01. The sequence continues at coordinate 16,899 of QAKS01000092.1, forward strand.
TCCAGAGAACTGATAAACATACCTGCTCCCTACTTCCTAAATGCGTGATAAATCGCACGGATTGCGCGCTCAAAATCAGCCGTTTCCACCCCGACGATGATGTTCATCTCGCTGGAGCCTTGGTCGATCATACGGATATTGATCTTTTCCTCTGCCAACGCGATAAATATCTTTGCCGCCGTTCCCACGTTGCTGATCATCCCGCGGCCCACAGTGGCAATGAGCGCCATATGGCCTATCACCTCCACACTGTCCGGCTCACAGGAGCGGTGAATATCATCTACAATATTGCCGATATTTTCGCCCGCTCTCGCGTCCTCCAGCACCACACAGAGCGAATCAATGCTGGACGGCATATGCTCAAAGGGCAGCCCATACTTCTCCACACAGGCCAACACCTTCCTGCCAAATCCAAGCTCCGCATTCATGCCGTTTTTTTCAATCGACAGCACAGTAAAGCCCTTCTTTCCGGCAATTCCGGTCACGTGGCTGTCTCCCTCTCTCACGTCCGTCTCCGGCACGATCATCGTACCCATTTCGCCCGGATTGTTCGTGTTCCGCACATTGATGGGAATCGCCGCCTGATACACCGGAAAAATAGCGTCCTCATGGAGAACTGACGCGCCCATGTAGGAAAGCTCCCGCAGTTCTTTATAGGTTATTACGTCAATTTTTTCCGCATCCGCTACAATTCGGGGATCTGTCATACGGATCCCGTCCACATCGGTCCAGTTTTCATAAATTTTGGCGTTAATTGCAGACGCGGCTATGGCGCCGGTCACGTCCGAACCGCCGCGGGAAAACGTCTTGATTTCTCCGTCCGGCATGCTCCCGTAAAAGCCCGGCAGAACCGCCCGCTTGGCGCCGCTCATCCATTGGCGTATGTCGTTTTTCGTTTCCGCCTCTACATACCTGCCGCGCCTGTCAAAATGGATCACGTCTGCCGCGTCAATAAATTTGCAGCCCAGCTTGCTCGCCAACAGCATGCCGTTTAGAAACTCGCCTCTGCTTGCCGCGTATTCCTCCGACGCGCCGTTTTTCAAATCCTCTTTAATCCTGTAAATATGCTTTTCAATGTTAAACGAAATCTTAAGCCCGTCTCTGATCTCGGCAAAACGCGCCGAAATCTTATTCATAATTCCGTCCAGATCGCCGCCGGTATTCGCCGCCTCATAGGCCGCGTACAGCATGTCGGTCACTTTCGTATCCTCCGGATACCTCTTTCCGGGCGCGGACGGCACGATGAGACGCCTTGCGTCATCCGCTTCAATAATTTTGATCACCTTCCTGATCTGGCCGGCGTCAGCAAGCGAGCTGCCACCGAATTTTGCAACTATACTTTCCATCTTATTCCCCAACTTCTTCCTCTTCTGTCTCCTCTTCCTCCGGCACCGAAAGCAGGCGGCACTCCAGATAATATCTCTTCTGGTTCTCCTCTCCGATCGAAAACGTCTTTTTCGGCAGTACGCCGCATTTCACAATCATATCGAAAAACTCGTCCTTATTGAGCGCCGGCATAATAAAGCCCAAATTGTCATATCCTGACGTCAGCTCAGCCAGTGCCTCGTCGCTGTGAACATACTCAATGGCGCTTGTGGGGTTCTCCTCCACATACTGCTCCAAAATGGGCTGAAGCACCTCAACCGTCAGCGTGTGTTCGGCTTCGCCGCCCAGCTCAATCCAGCCTACGCTGTCTTTTGAGCAGAAGTAAATGCGTTTGCCGTTGGAATCGGCAATGTCCTCGCTGTTCTGCCTGCGGCGCGAAAAGACCAGCTTTGCCGACACACCGCCCGCATTCAGCTTATCCACTACATACTGCACACACTGGGGCGGAGGCGTTCCCATAATCACTCTGTGAATCGGCATAAACATCAAGCCCTCGTCGTGAATGTTGATCAGCTCCACCAGCGCATACCGAAGCGGGCTTTCCGCCTGTTCCTCCGGGGTGAGCAGAATTTTCTCCCTCTCCCAAACCTCCTTGGCTGTCGCCAGGGAGTGATTCCCGTCGCCCACGGCAAACCTCATTCCATCCTTCTCCGGCAGGCTCATCATGGCATAAAGCGCGTCGTTCGTCGCCATTTTGTCGTTCACGAAATATCCCTTGATATTTCCGCCGCCGCCCATTAAGTCAAAATCATACAGCAGCGGGTAAAATTTTCTGCGTTCATACAACGGCTCGATAACCGTTTTGTCCTTGTCGTCCATGAGAACGATCACGTGGGGCATTTCCATCATCGCTCCGCGGCGAATCTCAATGCGCGGCGGAATGCGATCCAAAATGGTCTGCTCCGTAGCGCGGATCGCGGGCTTTTTCTCAATGTCGTAGTGATAATGCTCCAGGTCTACCGCGACCATCAGCCCCTTTCTGGGCTGTCCGCAAATCATGCGCTCTACCAGCACAAACCCCTCCGGCAGCAGCTTTAAGACGCTGTCGTCGATATACCTCTTCATCGTCTCCTTGATGTACCCAATCATCTCAGAACGCGACGGATCATTTATATATATCTCGGGGAGCATAATATGCAGGGTACTGGGATTTCCCCCGACAAATTTCTCCACGTCCTTCCAGTATCTCTCGTCAGAAGTATACTGATCGCATGCCAAGACCGACCACTTTGTCATATTGACGTTCTCGTCCGGGATCAAAATCTCCGGTACTTTGACCCCCATGTCGGTTATCTTCATAATATGTGCCTTCTCCTTACACAAAAATATCCTATAATACTATAGCACATTGCAGCCGGCCATTCAACTTTTTTTCATCTTTGTTTTCATTCTGCCCTCCCCACCTTGACATTTGCGCGCATTTGAGATATATTCTTATTATTATATCAGGCTCTTGCGGAGCAGTAGGCAGCAGCCGCGTCATCAAAGAGACGCCGGTCCCGGCTGAAAGCCGGCGGACAGCGGAGCAGCCGAACTCGCCGCAGCAGACAGAGCAGACGGAAGTGCCGCAGACAGCGCCTGCGGAAAAAGAGTGGTACCGCGATACATTGGTTGTCGTCTCTTTGGGAGGCGGCGACTTTTATTTTAAGTATGGAGAGAGGATTTTAGCATGAACCTACCGGAAATCGAAAAGAAATGGCAGAAGAAATGGACCGAAACCGGACTGTATGACTACGACGAAACGAGCGACAAGCCAAAGCACTATGTGCTTGAGATGTTTTCCTATCCCTCCGGCGCCAAGCTGCACATCGGCCATTGGTATAACTACGGTCTGACAGACACCTATGCCCGCTATAAGAGAATGACCGGCTACAATGTCTTTCATCCCATGGGCTTTGACGCGTTCGGTCTGCCTGCCGAAAACTATGCCATCAAGACAGGCATTCATCCAAAGGACTCCACCATCACCAACATAGAGACGATGGAGCACCAGCTGAAGGCAATGGGCGCATCCTTTGACTGGAACTTTGAGCTGAAAACCTGTATGCCCGAGTATTACAAATGGACGCAGTGGTGCTTTCTCCAGCTCTATAAGCACGGGCTGGCATACCGGAAGGAGGCGCCGGTCAATTGGTGTCCCAACTGCAACACGGTTCTCGCCAACGAACAGGTTGTAGAAGGCTGTTGCGAACGGTGCCACACGCCCGTCACCAGAAAGCACCTGACCCAATGGTTCTTCAAAATTACAGATTACGCGGAGGAGTTGCTCTCCGGTCTCGACACCATTGACTGGCCCGAGCGCACCAAGCTGATGCAGAGAAACTGGATCGGCAAATCCAAAGGCGGTGAAGTCAAGTTCCAAATCGACGGAGGGGGCGATTTTACTGTGTTTACCACCCGTGCGGACACGTTGTTCGGCTGCACATACGTGGTTCTTTCTCCCGAGCATCCGCTTGTAGACAGCATTACAACGCCCGAAAACAAAGAGGCCGTAGAGGCATACAAGGAGTACGCAGCCCGCGCCAGCGAAATAGACCGCCTTTCCACAACCCGGGAAAAGACCGGCGTCTTCACCGGCAGCTACGCCGTCAATCCCATTAACGGCCGCAAAGTGCCCATCTGGCTGGCCGATTACGTTCTCGCCACCTATGGCACAGGCGCGGTGATGGCCGTCCCCGCCCATGACGAGCGCGACTTTGAATTTGCCGCCAAATATAACCTGCCCATAGAGCGCGTCATAAAGGCAAAGGACGGCAGCGGCGAGGACGACGCACTGCCCTATACATCCCACGACGGCATCGCGGTAAACAGCGGTTTTATCGACGGCATGTCTACACCCGACGCCATAAAAGCCGTGCTTTCCCAGCTGTCCGAGACAAATCAGGGCGGCGAAAAGGTCAACTACCGCCTGCGTGACTGGCTGATTTCCCGCCAGCGCTATTGGGGCGCTCCCATTCCGATGATCTATTGCGACAAGTGCGGAGAAGTACCGGTCCCCGAAGATCAGCTGCCCGTAGAGCTTCCCTATGACGTGGACTTCACGCCGGACGGAACATCTCCGCTCGCCAAGCACACGGGATTTGTTGAGACGACCTGCCCCATTTGCGGCGGCAAGGCGCGGCGCGATGTGGATACGATGGACACTTTTGTCTGCTCCAGCTGGTATTATCTGCGCTATCCCAACAATAAAAACGATCACGAAGCATGGAACCGTGAGCGTACCGATAAGCTTCTGCCCGTAGATAAATATGTTGGCGGCGCGGAACACGCGTGTATGCACCTGCTCTACTCCCGTTTCTTCACCAAAGCATTCCGCGACATGGGGTATCTCGACTTTGACGAGCCGTTCCAGAGCCTTGTTCATCAGGGGGTAATTCTGGGGCCGGATGGAGAGCGCATGAGCAAATCGCGCGGCAATGTGGTCTCACCTGACGAATACGTCAGCAAATACGGCTCCGATGCCTTCCGCATGTATCTGGGCTTCGGATTTTCCTATACCGAGGGCGGGCCGTGGAACGCCGACGGCATCCATGCCGTATACAAATATCTGGAACGCGTCGAGCGTATTGTAGATCGGTTCTTCGGCGAGCCGGACCAAACAACAGACAAGATGGGAGAGGCGGAAAAAAAGCTGAACTTCGTGCTTCACAATACCATCAAGAGCGTATCGCATGACATTGAGATTTTTTCCTTCAACACAGCTATTGCGCGCCTTATGGAGCTGACAAACGCCATGTACCGTTACAGTGAGGGCGCTGTCAATGTGGACTTTGCCCGTGATACAGCAAAAAAACTGCTTCTCATGCTCGCTCCTTTTGCGCCGCATTTTGCGGAAGAGCTTTGGGAGCGTATTGGAGAAAGCTACAGCATCTTCAATCGCGACTTCCCCGTTTTCGACGAAAAGGCTCTCGTAGAGGATGAAATTACCTATCCCCTGCAGGTCAACGGGAAAATCCGCACACGCTTTACCGTACCGCGGGATATGTCCAAGGAGGATATTGAGAAATACGTAATGGAAAACCATGCGGACTGCTTTGCCGGCAAGACCGTCGCCAAGCTGATTGTCGTTCCGGGCCGCATCGTAAACGTAGTTGTAAAATAAACTCAATTGCTCCGGCTTTGTCCGGAGCTTTTTGTATTCTCGCATCGGCAATGCAACAGCAGCATGAAATACACAAAGAGAGAACCAATATCATAAGGGAGTAAACGATCATGGCAAAAGGGAATAACCAACGGCTGAAGCTGCTGTACCTTACGAAAATACTGCTGAGCGAGACGGACGAAACGCACGGACTCTCCATGCCGGAAATCGTCTCTCGGCTCGCCGCGCAGGACGTCGCTGCCGACAGGAAAACGCTTTATTCCGATTTTGAAGAACTGCGAAAGTTCGGTCTCGACGTGATCGGCGGGAAAGAAGGAAAACATTTCCTATATCGTATCGTTTCCAGAGACTTTGAACTTCCGGAGTTGAAGCTGCTGGTGGATTCAGTTCAAGCAGCAAAATTCATCACGGAAAAAAAGTCCCACGCTCTCATCAGAAAGCTGGAACGTCTGGTCAGCGTCCATGAGGCAAAACAGCTCCAAAGGCAGGTGCTGATCAGCGGACGAGTCAAGACGATGAACGAGAGCATTTACTATAACGTCGATAAACTCCACACGGCCATCAACATGGATCGTCAGATTTGTTTTCAATATTTTCAATGGAACGTAGAAAAGCAGCAGGCGCTTCGCCACGACGGCGCTTTGTATCACGTCAGCCCGTGGCGTCTGCTTTGGGACGATGAATACTATTACCTTGTGGCGTACGACGCCGAAAGCTGCATACTGAAACACTATCGGGTAGACAAGATGCTTCACATCACCGTTCTGAACAAAGCGCGGGAGGGGCAGGAGCAAGCGACAGCGTCCGATCTGGCGGCTTACTCCAAGGCTCTGTTCGGGATGTTCGGCGGTGAAAAGACACGCGTGACGCTGGAGGTCTCCAACAAGCTTGCCGGCGTGCTGATCGACCGATTCGGCAAAGAGATCCCCATTATACAGGCTGGGGCGGATCATTTCAGAACGATTGTCGAAGTCGTGCCGAGCAGTATATTCCTCAGTTGGGTCATGTCCTTCGGTGAGAATATCAAGGTTGTCGCTCCGGACAGCGTGCTGAACGCTCTGAGGCAGCTTCTCCGAGAATTAAACGGCATCTACCGCCCTTAAAAAACGCTTTATGCAGGCGTCGGTCTTCAAAACCGACGCTTTTCTTTTTTACTGGTAGGTTTTTCGGACACATATGTTTATATAATGAAAGCATAAAGACCCCCCGAGCGGTTTGGAAAGGAGTTTTCACTATGAAGACAATGATTATTCTGTCTGGATGCAGCGTCTATCATGAACGCGACTGTCACCATCTAAAGAGAACGCCGAGGAACAAATGGGAGAGCATCACAACAGAGGAAGCGGAAAAACGGCATTACCGTCCCTGTGCACACTGCGGAACTGTCGGGTTCCATATGCGGTATGAGCAGAAGGTTTTGGACCGCATTATCAAAGGAAGGAATATGGAATATAGAGTCGTTCGTAATGCGATGTATGTGAAGACCGACATAAGCTGCTGGAAAATCGTCTATAATCCCGCAAAGCTATACTATATGCTCTATCACAGAAATCGTTCGGCTGAACCGCTCGACTTCAACCACCCTGAACGAGAGGAATATCATCGGCAGACGGATAAGAAAAGCGCGGCCACAATGGCGGAACTGTTTCAATACCTTCGGAGCCATGACGCGTTCAGGAAATCCGAACAGAACGCTGCCGGCAACCTGAAAAAGATAAACGTCAGTTCCAAATATCGGGCTCAATACCGCTCGAAGGTTTTGAAAAAGCAGCGGCGGAAAGAGCGCGTGCGGTTGGAAAAACTGTTTGCGGCTATTGAGCAGAATAATCCGGAATATGCGGCGTTAGCGTTCCACTGATCTCACAACATATAAGGAAAGGAGACTTCAAAATGAAAGCAATCTATTTCACACTAACGGGAACAAAGTACGAATACGGCGACAAATTTATGGAGCCGGATATGAGCGTCAGTCTTGTCAAGGAGCCTGACAACAAGTACGATAAGGAAGCTATTCGGGTAGAAATGGACGGGCTCGGTAAAGTCGGGTATATAGCGAACAGTCCCTACACCGTCCTTGGGGAAAGTCTGAGCGCGGGCAGGCTTTATGACCGCATCGGAAATACCGCAGCGGGGCGTATACTCTATAAACTGCCCGGTGGTGTTTTATGCACGCTCGACGAAGGCAGCATCGTGTATGAGCCATTGACAGAAGACGCTGAAAATTGAAAACGATACAAAAGAAATCGACTTCATACATGAAGCCGATTTCTTTTTTCAGCTCTCACACCGCACTTCTCCGCGCCGGCTTTGTCCGGAGCTTTTTTATATCCTAAAAACACTCGAATGAGTGTTTTTAGGATATCCGCCCTTCTGTATCGGGCGTCAAGAAGAAATATGAAGAAAATCTTTAAAGCACTTGCTTCCGACTACAGGTTTATTATACTGCCCTTTTATTTTGTTTTTGTAAAATCACTGTACAGCTTTCGTCATTTTTGCCATCCGAAAGCATTAAGGAGGACACCCGACAGGCATCCCCCCGTTTGGAGAAATATGAAAAAATGTATTTGTAACCGTTCATTACTATGTGTTTATTATCGCACCCCATTGTGACCGTTTTGTAATGGTACTGTGTAATTTTGCTGCAAGCTGCGTCTGCACAGAACGTCAAACCTTTGTTCTATGCACCAAAACAGACGGCCTCTTGTCTGTCGCGCGATTCACGGCGCTGTATTTTACTGCAGCCGTTTCTCCTCGTTTTTAATCTCCCAGTTGATGAGAAAGGTCAGCGCCCCCCGCAAAAGAATAATAGCGCCCAGAATGGCCAGTTCGCTCCACTCCCGCACGATGACCGTTCTTAAAACCTCTCCGCCCATTTTAAACTCCAGAGCAAGGGCAATTCCCTTTGCCAGATCCAGTCTCAGCGACCCGTCATGCTTGAAATATTTTACAATCGACTTGACAACGGAGATCAGCAGCACAATCACACCCGCCGCCTCACAAAGCAAAATGCCCGCCTGCACCACATAGCTGAAAATACTTTCCGCCTGCGTTAAAAATTCCATAACTCCTCCTGTCGGCACATGAATATACTGTGCTGCCGTTTTTCTACGC
>QAKS01000056.1 GCA_003343685.1 Clostridiales bacterium
CGGTTCAGCGAGATATAAAAAATAAGAGAAGGAAGCTAAGAGCCGCGCGGAAGACGGCGGTGAAACAAGCGGGAAAACAGAGGTGAAGCAGCTTTGCAGATAACAGTAATCGGCGGATTGATATTCGGATTCGTTTGTATCATCATCAGTATATTGTTGAATGGGGATATTGGCGGATTTATTGATCCCGCATCAATTTTTATCGTCGTTGGCGGCGTCATTGCGTCTACGCTGGTGGCATATCCCATCAGCGACGTAAAACGCATTCCCAAGCTGATGAAGATGGCGATGTCCAAGACGGATATTGACGTATATAAGGATATAGACAAGATTGTGGAACTGTCGGAAACTGCCAGAAAGGAAGGACTGCTGGCGCTGGAAAACAGCACGGAGGGGATGGACGACCCCTTTTTGAAAAACGGGGTCATGCTGATTTTGGACGGCTCCGATCCGGAGCTGGTGAAAAACGTGATGGAGACGGAGCTGAGCTTTATGGCAGACAGGCACTCCAACGGTGTGGCAATCCTGAACTTTATGTCGTCTGCTTCGCCTGCCTTTGGCATGATCGGTACGCTGATCGGCCTGATCAACATGCTGGCGACGCTGAGCGAGATGGACACGCTGGGGGCTTCCATGGCAGTCGCGCTGGTCACGACCTTTTACGGCTGTGTACTGGCAAATTTGATATTTACACCGCTGGCGAGACAACTTAGTCTGAAAAGCGAGCAGGAGCAGCTCAGGAAGAGCATTATTATAGAAGGCATTCTGTCGATTCAGGACGGAGAAAACCCGCGGGTGATCAGGGACAAGCTGATGGCCTTTGTATCAAGATCGTCCGCAGCTACGCAGAAAAAGGCGGGAAGGAAACAGAATCCGCTGCCGGAGGGAAATGAAGGCGGGGAGGCGAACGGCTGATGGCAGGAAGACGGCAAAAAAAGGATACGGGCGCGGGCGCGAACTGGATGGACACCTACGGCGATCTGGTGACGCTGCTTTTGACCTTTTTCGTACTCCTCTATGCCTTTTCCAGCGTAGACGCAGTCAAATGGGAAAAACTGGTGGAGGTTTTTACGGGAAGCCCGCCGGCGGCAATTATGGAGCCGGTCGATCCGTCGATGCCCATTGAGGGCCTGTCGATTGACGATGTGATTCCTTCGGTATATATGACAAAAATACAGGAGGACGTGACGGAGGAGAACGAGGACGTCTCCGAGGCAAAGGAGGGGGACATCCTTGTGACGAAGAGCATGATGGAACTAACTCAGGAGCTGGAGGGATATGTAGAGGAGAACAGTCTGTCGGGCGCCATACTGGTGGAGGAGAAGGCGGATATCGTCTATGTAACGATGCAGGAGGGTACGCTGTTCGACTCGGGCCATGCCGAGATCAAGAAGGAGGGTCAGAAATATCTGGCTGAAATCGGCAATATCATCAAGGCGCACATGCAGAACGACGAGGTAAGAATGATCAACGCCGTGGGCCATACGGATACCAATCCCATACATACCGCCCAGTTTAAGGACAACTTGGAACTGTCCAACGAGCGGGCGGCCAATACGATTCGGTTTATCAGCCAGACCTGCGGGATTGAGGAGAGGATATTCACGGCATGGGGACGGAGCGAATGGGACCCCATTGCCGACAACGGCACAGAGGAAGGGCGCGCGAAGAACAGGCGCGTACAGCTCAGAATTGTAAGCACGAATGCGGAAATAGGAGGGCTTTTTGAGTGAAGAAAAAATTAATTATCATTATAGCTGTAGTGGTTGTTGTGGTGGCGGGCGGAATTTTCGCCTATATGCAGCTTTTTTCGGGAAACAATGAGGAACCAGCAGAAGAACAGCTGACATATTTTGAGACAGGCGAATATCTTGTGACGAATCTGAAGGATGAAAACTCTCTGGTGAAGCTGACTGTCGTGCTGGGTATACCGAAGGATACAGACACAGCGGTGCTTACCGAGGGTATCGCGGCAATCAGGGATCGGGTCGTTTACGTGATGAGAGGACATTCCAAAGAGGATTTTGCGGAGCAATCATCTATGGACGCGCTTTCACAGGAGCTTTGTCAGGCGATCAATGCAGAGCTGGGTGTGGACTATGTGAAGCGGATATATTTCTATGATTTTGTTATACAGTAAAGAGAAACAGTAAAGGCAGCAAGGGGAAGCAAATTGGCAGATATACTGAGTCAAAGCGAAATAGATGCACTGCTGAACGCGCTGAGCTCCGGTGAGGACGTGGATATGGACAAACCGGGTGAAGAAGAAGGCAGGGGAACCGTCAGGGAATATGACTTCCGAACCGCAAACAAGTTCTATAAGGAACAGATGCGTACTTTGGACGTTATATTTGAGAATTTTGCGTTTCTGCTGGCAAACCGTCTGACAGGCCTGCTGCACACGCTCTGTGAAATTGAGGTGTCGTCTATTGAGGAGCAGAAGTTCGGAGAATTTAACAACTCCATTGCAACACCCGCCATCCTGAGCATTGTGGAAATGGAGCCGCTGCAGGGATCTATGCTGATGGCGATTACCTCCACTGTTGCCTACGCTTTTGTCAGCAGGCTGTTCGGAGGGATAGCAGACTACGGCGAGGAAAGCAAGCAGTTTACGGAAATTGAGCTGAGTGTGCTGAACAACGTCCAGTACGAAATGATGCGGATGATGCGGGAATCATGGGGGAAAATAATCGAGGTAAAGCCAAAGATCGTCAAGACGGAGACGAGCACCCAGTTCACTCAGATCACCGACGTCAACGAGCCGTCGGCCATTGTGACCCTCAATGTGAAAATTGACGAAATTGAAGGGATGATCACCCTGTGCATTCCCCATTACGCAATCCAGCCGGTGGCAAAGGAGCTGAACACGGTCAGCTGGACGATGGCGGATGTGGAGACACAGGGACAGAAGCAGGCGAATAAGAAGCTGCTGGAGGAGCAGATTGACGAAACGGAAGTGACGCTGACAGCCGCGTTTAACGATACGGTTGCGGCGCTGGAGGATATTTTAAGCCTGAAGGTAGGAGACAGTATATTGCTGGATCACAATATCCGGGATTTTATCACCGTATATGTGGAAGGAAGACCCAAGTTTGAGGGTGTTGCCGGAGTGGCACAAAATAAATATGTTGTTCAGGTGGCAAACATTTTGAAGGAGAGAGAAGAGATTGAGTAACGAGGTTTTATCACAGGATCAGATTGAGGAGATGCTCCGTGACGCGGGACATATTGAGGAAGCGACAGAATCCGCTCCCGCACTGTCAATAGACGATTATCTGACAACGGACGAGCAGGATATTCTGGGTGAAATGGGCAATATCTGTATGGGCGCGGCAGCTACGACCATGTTTACTTTGCTTACTCATCAGACAAATATTACAACGCCGCAGCTGTGCGTGCTTACGATAGAGCAGCTGAGCAAGGAATACCCCTATCCGCTTGTCGTTGTTGAGGTTCAGTATACGGAGGGCGTCGCGGGAAATAACCTGCTGATTCTGAAGCGGGAGGATGTGGCGCTGATTACGGACCTGCTGCTGGGCGGCGACGGGAAAATTGATTTGTCGACCGTGCAGATGGACGAGCTGCATTTAAGCGCCATACAGGAGGTTATGAACCAGATGGTGGGATCCTCCGCTACGTCGCTTTCCGAAATGCTGAATAAAGTGGTCAACATCTCAACGCCTGTGGCGCGGGAGATGACGATTAAGGATGAGCCGATTTCCGCCGCTTTTTCCAGCCCCGACGACAAGGTGGTAAAAATCAGTTTTACTATGGAAATTGAGGGCGTTCTGACCAGCGAAATTATGCAGGTACTGCCCATTGCGTTTGCGAAAGAACTGGCAAGCGAGATATTGAAAAAGATGACGGGCAGCGAAGCGCCGCTGGAAAAAATCGAGGATAAAAAGCCGGAACCGCCACAGCAGAGCATGCCTGCGCCTGCCGCGGCGGCTCCCGTTTACTCCACAGCGCCGCCGGCTTATACGCCGGCTCCGGAGCAGGCAGCCTATGCCCCGCCACAGGCAGCTTATGCCCCGCCACAGGCGCCTTATGCGCCTGTGCAGCAGGTCTATGAGCCTGCCAGACCGAATAATCTGGTGGTCAATCATGGCGGAGTAGACGTGAAAACGGCGCAGTTCCCGAACTTTGACGACGCCGCCTACGGAGGAAACGTTCAGGGAGTCCCCGCCAATATTGGAATGATCATGGACGTACCGATGAAGGTGACGGTTCAGCTTGGCAAAACCCATAAGAAGATTAAGGAAATACTCGATTTCAACACGGGCTCCGTAATTGTTTTGGACAAGCTGGCGGGCGAGGAGGTGGATATTCTCGTCAACGGCAAGATTATCGGCAGGGGCGAGGTAGTCGTCATCGACGACAATTACGGCGTGCGCATTACGGAAATCAACGTGCCGCCGGCGGAAACACTGGTTTAGGAGGGATTGTTCGATGGCTCAGAGGATTCGGGTTCTGGTTGTGGACGACTCGGTGTTTTTTCGTACTGCCATATCGAAGGGACTGGAGTTACATCCCGATATTGAGGTAATCGGTACGGCGTCCAGCGCCTTTGAAGCGCGGGATAAGATCATGCAGATGAAGCCGGACGTTTTGACGCTGGACGTGGAAATGCCGAAAATCAACGGAATACAGCTTTTAAAGATGATGATGCCCCAGCGGCCCATGCCGGTGGTAGTGGTGAGCGCCGTAGACGGAATCGTATTTGAGGCGCTTCATGCCGGAGCGGTAGATTTTGTAGAGAAGCCGGGCAAGGGCGGGCCTGCTGCCATGAAGGCGTTTACCGAGGATCTGGCGGAAAAGGTAGTCATCGCATCAAAGGTAACGTTTGATAAAGAGGGGAAAAAGACCGTGCAGGGAAATACACCTGCGGGCGTTGTGCGCAGGATGGCAGCCGTGCCTGCGAAGGACAGACTCATTGCCATAGGCGCGTCGACCGGAGGGACGGAGGCAACCTCGGCAATTTTAAAAACGCTTCCGGCGTCGATGCCCGGCATTGTCATTACCCAGCATATGCCGCCGACCTTTACGAAGATGTATGCGCAGAGGCTGGACAGAGAATGCGCCCTGTCCGTCAAAGAGGCGGAGGACGGTGATCAGGTGGTTCAGGGGCACGCGTATGTGGCGCCGGGAGACAAGCAGATGCGCGTCATCAAAAAGAACGGCGTGTATACGATACGGTGCGAAGAGGGGCCCAAGGTCAGCGGGCATTGTCCCTCCGTCGACGTGCTGTTCAGTTCGGTCGCCCAGTTTGCCGATAGAAACACAGTGGGCGTTATCCTGACAGGAATGGGCAAAGACGGAGCGAAGGGGCTGCTTGCCATGCGGGAAAAGGGCGCGTATACCATCGGGCAGGACGAGGCCTCCTGCGTGGTCTACGGGATGCCGATGGTCGCCTATAATATGAATGCGGTAGTACGTCAGTGCGGGCTGAGCGAGATACCGGATACGCTGATCAACTATCTGATGAGAGGGAAGTGACGGGAGAAGAGCGTTAAAACCGAAGGCGTTTTAAGAAGTTCTCGTCCTGCTGGCTCACGAAGATGAGTATCTGGGCGACAGCCTCATACAGCGGACGCGGAATTGCGTCGCCGACGGACAGGCTGGCGAGAAGCTCGCTTAAATTGCTGTCCTCCACGATGGGAACGTCGTTTTCGGCGGCGGTTTTGACAATGTTTTGGGCGGTGACGCCCTGACCGGCAGCTACGACGATAGGAGCCTGATCCTTTGAGGGATCGTATTTCAGAGCGGCTGCCTTGGTTAATTTCTGTTTATCCTGCATTTGTGAAGTCTCCTAAATCTCTATGTTGATGCCGACGGCGCCGCCGGGAAGCCGGTCCAGCAGAGACAGGGCGTTCTGCGGCGTGACGGGAGTCTGAATCGTCTGTACGCTGATACGTCCGACAGGGAATGCAGTAATGGCGTCGCGAAGCTGACCGACGTGTTTGGAAATATATTGACAGACCTGCTCGTCCTCCAGACGGAACTCGACCTCCAGCTGCCCGCCGGAGAGGCGGAGAACGGACTCCACTCTGCCCATGTTCCGGGTGTCCAGCGCCACGAGTATGGTATAGCCGGAGGACAGTTTTTTTTCGGAGGAACGTCTGTTGTTCTCAAAAACGTACAGCTCTGCCGTGTTCCGCGCTTCGCGGAACTGGAAGGGTATCTGAAAATAGGAAAACTGCTGCAGACCGCCGGTCAGCTGGACTTGGGCGTTGATATGCCGGGCCTGCTGGGCAGAGGCGCTGTCTGCGCCGAACAG
>QAKS01000003.1:0-15607 GCA_003343685.1 Clostridiales bacterium
CGCGCTGCCGGCGCAGAGCTTTTTGCTTACAGCGGAAAAGCTTATTCCTTCGTAATGTCTGTTGCGGCGTCATAGCCTTTTTTCAGCGCGGCCTTCAGGGCTTTGTCCGCTTCCGGCTCTGTCGTCACCTCGCAGATCGTGCCGGGTGCGCAGTTGGCATAAATCCATTCCGCATCGGGAACAAGAAGCCGTACACAGCCGTGAGATCCGGGCTGACCAAGATTGTTATAGGAACTTTTGATCAGTGTGGAGGCGCTGCGTTTGTTATAGAGAATGGAATGAAAATAGAAACGGCCTTCAATTTGACTCCAATACTGGGCGAAGCCTCCGAGAGACTTAAATTCGCCGAAACGGACGCGGTGATCTCCCATTGTATAGATGCCTTCGGGTGTCCAGTTTCCGTTGCCGCCTGTTGTACAGATCATCACCCGTTCCAAAACGGTATGATTTCCTTCGCTGTCCTTTGAATATGCCCATACGCATTGATTGTGATAATCTACGGTAAGACGGTATGTTCCTGCGGGCGGATATTTGTCGACCTCACCTACAGAGCCGTTCCCGACCTGTTCCTGATATGACATGACGGATGCGGGAGCATACCGCTCAAGCCATTCGCCGGTATAAGGCGTCGGGGTTGGTTCGGGTGTCGGAGTCGGTTCGGGCTCGACCGTCGGAGAGGGCGCAGGGATGGGGGACGGCTCCGGCGTTTGTATGGACGTCACTCGCCCTCCACCCGGAGATCCCTGTTTTGAGATATTTTCGGTCGTCGCATAGGAACAGCCAAACAACATAACCGCTGAAAACAGAGCGGCCGTCAAATAAAAGATCGCTTTTTTCATTCGCTTCTCCAAAAAAACAAATTATATTCCTATTATATACAAAAAGCGCGGGAATAACAGACGAAATCTTTAAAAACAGTTTTTTCAGAGATTATTTTTTCTCTTTCTTTACTTTTTTCTTTTCATCTTTTTTTACTTTTTGGAGTTTATTATCCTTCTTTTTTGCGGTCGCCTTCTTTTTTCTTTTGCAGTAAGGCGGCGTTTTCTTTTGCTCGTGGTGCGCCTTACATTTGCCGCACTTGCCGTGATAGGGGCACTCTTTTTTCTTACAAGGGCATGCCATAATATTTCTCCTGTCAAAGTATTCTGAAATATTTATACCGCAACAGGCGGCTTGTAAAACGTGCCACGGCAAAAAATGTGTTTTGCGAAGCGAAATAATGGATGATGCCGGTTTTATAAAAAGGTACGGGGAGGTGCATTCTAAGTAAAATCCGGCATATGCAGCGGTGTTTTTTTGACGAAATGGACATGAAAAGACGCACAGTGGGAGGTGCATATGGTATAATATATAAAATTGCGGATAAAAAGAGGTGAAAAAATGCAAATACTTGCGGGACTGATGCTGCCGTTTGTGGGAACCGTACTGGGGGCGGCATGCGTCTTTTTTGTAAAAAATGAAATAAAGCCGGGCCTGCAAAAGCTGCTTCTGGGCTTTGCCTCCGGGGTGATGGTGGCGGCGTCTGTCTGGTCGCTGATCATTCCTGCGATCAACATGTCGGAGGGCATGGGAGATCTGGCATTTATTCCGGCAGCAATAGGGTTTTTGCTCGGTATTGTATTTTTGCTGGCGATGGACAAGCTGGTGCCTCATCTGCATAGGGGAAGCGACGCGCCGGAGGGAAGGCCGAGCCGGCTGAAAAAGACGACTATGCTGGTCTTTGCAGTCACGCTGCACAATATTCCCGAAGGGATGGCGGTGGGCGTAATGTTTGCGGGTCTTCTCGGCGGGAACGGCGCCGTCACGTTTGCCGGCGCGCTGGCGCTTTCCATCGGTATTGCCATACAGAACTTTCCGGAGGGCGCTGTTATTTCGCTGCCGCTCAAAAGCGAGGGGAGCGGAAAAGGCAGAGCATTTCTTTATGGGGCGATTTCCGGCGCGGTAGAGCCTGTTGCCGCCGCTATAACAATTGCCTTTACCGGATTAATCGCACCGGTGCTGCCGTATGTGCTTGCCTTTGCAGCAGGGGCCATGATCTATGTCGTCGTGGAGGAACTGCTGCCGGAGGCGTCGGCGGGAGAACATTCCAATATCGCCACGCTGGGATTTGCCGCCGGTTTTCTCATCATGATGATACTGGACGTCGCTTTGGGGTGACGGCTTTTGGAAAAGGCCTTCGGTTCGGGCGGAAAAAGGCGGATTTGCCACTTGATTTATCAGTCAAAATGGACTTTAATAGTTACAATATGTTCAATCAAAGATGAGGAGGATGATATGAGCAGCATATGGAATGAAAAATGTATTTTGTCACCGTCACTGATCTGTCTGGATTTATGCAATTTGGAGCTTCAGGTTAGGATTCTTGAGGAGAATGGAGTTTCTATGCTTCATGTCGACATCATTGACGGTCATTTCAGCCCGAGTATGCCGCTGGGTCTTGATACGGTGCGCCAACTGCGCCAAAAGACGAATTTGCTGTTTGACTGCCATCTGATGGCTACGGAGCAGGATTATTTTGTAGACGAATTGCTGGACATCGGTGTGGAGCAGATTGTTTTTCACGGAGAAACGCAGCCGCATATTGATGGAATGCTGAACCGGATTCACAGCAGAGGCGTTAAGGCGGGCGTGGCGCTCAAACCGTCTACCCCGCTGTCCGAGGTGGAATATGTTCTGGAAAAATGCGACACGGTTCTTTTGATGCTGATAAATCCCGGTTATGCTTTTGTAAAGGGAGAAAAGCAGGTTACTTACGGAAAACGCAAAATCGAGGATTTGCGGCAGATGATTGACAGAAGAGGGCTGCCTGCAAAAATTGAAGTGGACGGCAGAATTTCTCCCGATAATATCCGAGAGTACGGAGCAGGCGCAGTGGATATTTTCGTTACGGGAAGCACCTGTATTGACAGAAAAAATATGGCGGAGAGTCTTCGCGCTTTAAGTAAGCTTCGGGAAACTGTGATAGGAGGTTGACGAGTTGGAAAATTTTAAAATCCGTTATACGGCGGCATGTCACGACGTAGTGGAGGAACTGGAGAAAACCCTGGCAAGCGTGGATGCGGACAGTCTGGAAAGGCTGTCCCGTGAAATTCTGTCGGCGGATCAAGTGTTTTTTGTAGGTGTGGGCCGCGTGATGCTGGCGCTGCAATGTGTTTGCAAGCGACTGGCTCATTTGGGGATTAAGGCGCACTATGTGGGCGAGATTACGGAGCCGGCGATTAAACAGGATGATCTTTTGATTGTGGGGTCCGGCTCGGGCGGGTCGCTGTTTCCTTTGGGAATCGCAAAAAAAGCAAGAGAAACAGTGGATTGTAAAATTGTTCACATCGGTTCTAATCCCGACAGCGCAATGAAAGGCATTGCGGATTTTATGGTACGCATCCCTGTCCGCACCAAAAATTATCTGGAGGACGAGATCGACTCCTGCCAGCCTATGACCTCCCTGTTTGAGCAGGCGGTTCTTCTGGTTGGGGATATTCTGGCGAAAATCATCATTGAGGAAAGAAAGATAGATATGAAGTCGCTCTGGCAATATCATGCCAATCTGGAATAGGCACCAAAAATGATATAAGGGACGTGCGGCCTCCTGAAAATCAGTTGGAAGAGGGGTCGTGCGTCCGGATGATCCGGCGTTTTATTATGGTTTCATTTCAGAGAACCAATATAGTGCTTTATTTATTTGCAAAAGTATTATATACTATAATTTAAGCTCGTTTTTTTGACGAAAACCGACGGCAGTCGGTTTTATACATTTTGGAGGAAATGATGGAACATATTATCTGGAACAGAAAAATGGAGTGTGCGGACAGGGATGAAATCAAAGAGCTTCAGCTGGCGCGGCTCAAGGAGACTGTCGAGCGGTGTTATGAAAGAGTGCCGCTGTATAAGAAAAAATTTGACAAAGTCGGTCTTTTGCCGAAGCACATTAAAACCCTGAGCGATGTGCGGCATATTCCGTTTACAACAGCGGAGGACTTGAGAGAGACATACCCCTTCGGCATGTTTGCCGTAGACAAAAGGGAAGTGGTACGGGTACATGGGTCCTCGGGAACGACGGGAAAACCAAAAATAGTAGGGTATACCAAAAATGATATCAAAATGTGGACGGAGATTCTGGCGCGCATTATCTGCGCGGCAGGGACGACGCCGGACGACATTGCCCAGATCGCCTTTGGCTACGGGCTGTTTACGGGCGGCTTCGGGCTTCACTACGGTCTGGAGAAGGTAGGCGCAATGGTTGTGCCGCTTTCCAGCGGAAATACGGAGCGTCACCTGATGCTGATGCAGGACTTTGGCTCGACGGTGCTGATCGCTACGCCGTCTTATGCGCTGTATCTGGGTGAAATGGCTCACAAAATGGAGATTGACTTCAGTAAGATCAAGCTTCGTCTCGGACTGTTCGGCGGCGAAGGCCACACGGATGAGATGAGAAAGAAAATTGAGGAGCTGTGGCACATGGACGTAACGGAGAACTACGGCCTGTCGGAGGTGATCGGGCCGGGGTATTCGGGCGAATGCTACAAGCATACGGGAATGCATATCGCGGAGGACAATTTTGTAAGCGAGATTGTAGATGAAAAGACGCTGGAGCCACTGCCCGTCGGAGAGAAGGGAGAGCTGGTTGTCACCAGCCTGACGAAAGAGGCATTTCCCGTGCTGCGCTATCGTACTAAGGACATCACTTGGTTTGACGACGCGCCGTGCCCCTGCGGACGCACCTCTATGCGGATGGCGAAGATACAGGGCCGAACAGACGACATGCTGGTGATACGCGGCGTCAATGTGTTCCCCTCACAGATAGAGGGCGTCGTCATGGCAATGGATGAGGTGGAGCCATACTATGAGATCGTCGTTACGACAGAGGGCAGCATGGACCGCATTGAGGTCAAGGTTGAGGTGGCAAACGAACGGCTGCTTGACAACTTTGCGGAGCTGGAAAAGCTGCGGGAGAAGGTGCGGCACAATCTGCGTGTGGTGCTCAATATAGATGCTAAAGTGACGCTTGTGTCCAGCGGCAGCCTTCAGAGGTTCCAAGGGAAGGCGAAGCACGTAACGGACCTGCGGAAAAAGTAAGCGATAAGATAATAAGGAGATTTGAAATGGAGAAACAGATCATGCTTGGCAACGAGGCGTTTGCCAGAGGTGCTTATGAGGCGGGAGTTCATGTGATCTCGTCCTATCCGGGAACGCCCAGCACGGAGATTACCGAGGCTGCGGCAAAATACGACGAAATGCATGTGGAATGGTCCACAAATGAGAAGGTAGGCGTAGAGGTGGCAGCAGGCGCTTCTGTTGCAGGAGCGCGCAGCCTGTCATGTATGAAGCATGTGGGACTGAACGTGGCGGCGGATCCGCTGTTCACGGCGGCCTACACGGGAGTAAACGGCGGCATGGTGCTGGTCGTGGCGGACGACAACGGCTGCCATTCCAGTCAGAACGAGCAGGACACGCGCTATTATGCAAGAAGCGCGGGAGTACCCTGTCTGGAGCCCGCGTCTGCGCCTGAGTGTAAGGATTTTATGAAGCTGGCTTATGAGCTTTCAGAGCAGTACGACGAGCCGGTGATCATTCGAAGCAATACGAGAATCTCTCATTCCCGCGGCATTGTCGAACTGCTGCCGCGGCAGGAGGCGGCGCTGCGCCCCTATGAGAAGAATATACAGAAATACATCCCTATGCCGGCTATGGCAAAGAAGCTTCATGTGGAGAACGAGAAGAGGATGAATGCCCTCGAGGAGGCGGCGAATACTCTTAAAATCAACAGAGTGGAGATGAACTCCAAGAAAATCGGCGTGATTGCCGCAGGCATCTGCTATCAGTATGCAAAGGAGGCGCTGCCGGAGGCCAGCTTTTTAAAGCTGGGACTTGTCAATCCCCTGCCGAAAAAGCTGATTGCGGATTTTGCAGCACAGGTTGACGAACTGTACGTGATTGAAGAGGGACAGCCGATTTTTGAAGAGCAGATCAATGCTATGGGTATTGAGACAAAGGGCAAAGCGCTGTTTACGATTCAGGGCGAATACTCGGTCAATATGATTAAAAAAGCACTGCTGGGCGAGGATGTGGACGTGGTGCAGACTCTGGACGCGCCGGGCAGACCGCCGCTGTTCTGCGCGGGATGTCCGCACAGGGCGGTATTCTACGTTCTGGGCAAGCTGAAAAAGGTCGTGACGGGAGATATCGGATGTTATACGCTGGGGGCGCTGGCTCCTCTTTCCGCAATGGATACAACGCTGTGCATGGGTGGGTCTATCACGATGGCACACGGCATGGAAATGGCGAGAGGAAGCGAATACGCCAAAAATGTTGTGGCGGTCATTGGAGATTCCACTTTCTTCCATTCCGGTATCACAGGTCTGATCAACATGAAATACAACGGTGCAACCGGAACGGTCGTCATTTTGGATAACAGGATTACCGGTATGACGGGGCATCAGGATAACCCGTGTACGGGTAAGAACGCGAAGGGGGAGCCAGCCTATGCGGTAGACATCGAGGCGCTTGTGAAGGCCTGCGGCGTGGAGCATGTGGTTACTGTCGATCCCTTTGACCTCAAAGCCTTTGAGCAGGCGGTCAAAGAGGAGACGGCGCGCGGCGAACTGTCTGTAATTGTGGCGAGAAGACCCTGCGCACTCATTGTTAAGCAGCTTGACATGCCTCTCAGGGTCAATGACAATTGTAAAAATTGCGGTATGTGCATGAAAATCGGCTGCCCCGCCATCGAAAAGGCGGACGGAAAAGCGGTTATTGTAGCGGAGCGGTGCAACGGATGCGGACTGTGCACAAAGGTGTGCAAATTCGGCGCGATCGAGGAGGCTTAAAAATGAAGGAACTGAATATACTTATTGTTGGCGTAGGCGGGCAGGGTACACTGCTGGCAAGCGTATTGCTGGGAAATCTCGCGATGAACGGAGGCTATGACGTGAAACTATCCGAGGTTCACGGTATGGCGCAGAGAGGCGGAAGCGTGGTGACCCATGTCCGCATGGGAGAGCAGGAAGTTTGCGCGCCGGTGATTGACAGAGGCGGCGCCGACATCATAGTTGCCTTTGAAATGCTGGAGGCATACCGTTGGGTAGAATATCTGAAAAAAGGCGGAAAACTGTTTGTGAACCGCCAGAGAATCAATCCCATGCCGGTAATTATGGGTACGGCGAAATATCCGGACGATATCGAGGGCTTTTTGAAAAGGGAAATAGGAAACGTAAAGTTTGTAGACGCGCTGGAGATCGCAGAGGAGCTTGGGAATGTCAAGGCGGTGAACACGGTACTCATGGGCGTCTTGGCAAAAGAGCTGCCGTTTGACAGGGAGGAGTGGCTTGCACAGATTGAAAAGACGGTAAAGCCGCGTTTTGTGGAGCTGAATAAAAAGGCATTTATGCGCGGCTACGAGCTGTAAGCCGCAAAAAAGGAGGATACCATGCTGGTAAAACAGGTTTCCGTATTTATCGAGAATACGACGGGCAGGTTGGCGCAGTTTACGGGAGTTTTGAGAGAGGCAAAGATAGACATTGTAGCCCTGTGTATTGCAGACACGGTGGATTTCGGCATTCTGCGCTGCATTGTGAGCGACCCGGACAAGGCGGCACAGGAGCTGAAAAGCCACGGCTTTACCGCCAGCATCACCAATATGGTGGCGGTGGAGATAGAGGATAAGCCGGGCGGACTTGCGCGGGTGCTCGATCTGATGGCAGCGGAGGGAATCGGCGTGGACTATATGTATTCCTTTATACGCGGCCACAAAGGCACGGGGCTTATGCTGTTTAAATTTGCAGATAACGACAGGGCATTGAAGACGCTGAGCGATAACGGCATCCCCGTACTCTGCCAAAAGGACATTAACGAACTGAAGATAAGGTAGGGGATTATATTGCTTAGAAGGACGTTTGCCGAAATAAATCTGGGGAACATTGCCCACAATATCGGCGAACTGAAAAGGTGCTGCGGTACAGAGGTGATGGCGGTCATCAAGGCGGACGCATACGGACACGGCGTCTGCCGGGTGGCGGAGCGGGCGCTCATGAGCGGCGTGACATGGGCTGCGGTGGCAACGCCGGATGAGGCGATGGAGCTGCGCAAAGCGTTTTCAGACATGCATATTCTCATTCTTTCGCCTGTGGAGGACGACACGGTGGCAACGCTGGCAGAGCACGATATCTCTATGACACTGTGTTCCGCCGAACAGGCTCGCGTGATGGGCGAGTTAAAAGGCGCGGTGAAGGCGCACGTCAAGGTCGATACGGGCATGGGCAGGGTGGGACTCGTTACAGACGATGAGTTCCGGAAGTTGATTGACGTTTTAAAAGCATCTCCGAACATTCAGGCGGAGGGGATTTTTACCCATTTTGCCACGGCGGACGAGGCGGACAAAACGTTTACGAAAAAACAGCTGAACCGATTCCTGCAGGTTTGCGGAATGTTTGAAAAAGCAGGGTTTCATCCTCTGCGCCATGCGGCGAACAGCGCTGCGATCATAGATGTCAAAGAGGCGTGCATTGACCTGTGTCGGATGGGAATTTCGCTGTATGGGTATATGCCGTCCGACACCATGCTGAATTACAATGTGGATTTGCGCCCGGTGATGAGCCTGAAAAGCTATGTATCGTTTGTCAAGACGATTCATAAAGGAGACAGTGTCAGCTATGGGCGCACCTATATCGCCGGGGGAGACAGGCGCATTGCGACGATTCCCATTGGCTATGCGGACGGATACAGACGGGAGCTTTCGGGCAAGGGACGCGTCTATATCGATGGCGTCGGCGTTCCCGTGGCAGGACGGGTCTGTATGGATCAGATAATGGTTGATGTGACGGGGCTGGAGGTCAGCGTGGGAGACGAGGCGGTGCTGATGGACGAGCGGTTTTCTGCGGACGATATGGCACGGATTGCCGGGACAATCAGTTATGAAATATTGACAGGCATTACAAAGCGCGTCCCAAGAGTTTATGTCGGCTGAGGGGAAGGAAGGTCTGCGGGCCGCCGCCCGCGTTCTGCGGGACGGACTGGACGCCGGAAAACGGGAGAAAGCCTCCCGCGCCATTTGTAGTTTGCTGGAACAGACTGTCGGGAATACAGAAAAGGGCGTATTTATTTACGCCTCCTTTGGAAGTGAGACGGATACATGGTCTGCGATTGCGCGGATGATAGAAAGAGGTATTGACGTCTGCCTGCCGCGAATTACCGAACAGGGCAGAATGGAGGCGGTGCAGTGGGATGGCTCGTCGGTTCTGGTCAAAAACAGCTTCGGCATTTACGAGCCTGCGGGAGATGGTTACCGAAAACCCATCGGACATATTGTCGTCCCGGGGCTGGCTTTTGACAGGCAGGGCGGACGCATCGGCTATGGCGGCGGATACTATGACAGATGGCTGGCAGAACATGCTGCAGAGCGAGTGATCGGCATTGCATTTGAGGCGCAGGTGGCAGAAAGGGTCTGCACGGATGCGGGGGATTTTCCCGTGGATATGCTGATAACGGAATGTGGCCTGTCGGTGTTTTGATCGTTACTTTTTTGTAAAACTACTTTACTTTTTCGCAATGTTCCATTATATTATTATTAGCATTGCGGAACGTTCGGAAATGCGGAGGACAGGCGTCATATGAGAGTTGTTGCGGGAACTGCGAGAGGAGTTCGCCTGCGTGCGAAAGAGGGACTGACAACCCGCCCCACAACAGACAGGGTCAAGGAGGCCGTGTTTGGCTCCCTTCAATTTGACATTCCCGGAGCAAAGGTGCTGGATCTGTTTGCAGGTTCCGGCGGCATGGGAATCGAAGCGCTGTCGCGCGGTGCGGAAAGCGCGGTTTTTGTAGAAAGAGACAGAGAAGCGGTTCGTATCATAAAAAGCAATCTCGAGGCGACCCGGCTTACGCAGAGGGCAAGGGTCATGGCGGAGGATTGTCAGACAGCGGTCAGCGCGCTGTGCGAGCCGTTTGATTTTATCTTTATGGATCCGCCGTATGCCTGCGGCTTGTATCAGAGCATATGTGACGCGCTGACAGCGTCCGGTGCGTTCGGCGCGAAAACAGTACTCATTGCGGAGCATGACGGCAGGGGGGTAATCGCAGGCCTCATGAAAATAAAGGAAAAGAAATACGGTAAGACAGTGATTTCGTTTTACAGATTGGGAGAATAAATAACAGTGGTCTGTGTATTTGCGGGAAGTTTTGACCCCGTAACGCTGGGGCATGTGGATATTATAGAGCGCGGCGCCGCCAAGGCGGACAGGCTGTATGTGGTGATCATGTACAACGTGCGGAAAAAGTGTATGTTTTCCTTGGAAAAACGCACACAAATGCTGAAGATGGCATTGTCGCATTTGAAAAACGTCATTGTGGAGAGCTATGACGGACTGCTGGTTGACTATGTGACAGAGAAAAAGGCGGACTGTGTCATACGCGGCGTGAGAAACGCCAATGATTTTGAGTATGAGCGCGATATGGCCATCGCCAACAAGCGTCTCGGGAATGTGGAGACGTTTTTGTTGGTCACGCGGGGCGAATATTCGGGAATCAGCTCAGGCTTTGTCAGAGAGCTGCTGCAATTCGGGGGTGATCCGACGAATTTTGTTCCTAAGGAGATTATAAAAGAGCTTTCGGGCTTTTGATAAACAAGGGGGTTTTGAAATGGAAAAACTGGATGTATACGCATTGATCGACGAGCTGCAGGAAGAGATACAGATGAGCCCGACGAAGGGCTTTTCAAAGTCGAAGCTCGTCGATGAGAAGATCGTCCTTGAAATTATAGATGATATCAGGCGCGCCCTGAAAGACGAGCTGGAGTTTTCCAAGCGCGTTCTGAAGGACAAGGAACAGATCATTAAATCTGCACAGGCGCAGGCTGAAGAGATCAAGAAGCAGTCGGCTGTAGAAGTAGAGGAGATGGTCAGGGAGAGCGCCGTGACCAAGGCCGCCCACGATAAGGCAGAGCAGATTCTGGAAAACAGCAAAAATAAAGCCGCGGCGATCCGCAAGAGTGCGATGGACTATGCGGAAGAGGTTTTTGACGATCTGGAGGATTACTATAAGGAAAATATAGATTTGATTCGCGAGAACAGAGCGAGACTGCACGGCAAGGGCAGCACGGCAGCGCCTCAGCGTCTGGAAGACGAGGACGAAAGCTCTATTCTCTGAGATTTTGCGCTGACTTTGGCCAGCAGACAGACAGCGATTGCCGGGGGGAGCGCAAGCAACCACAGAATGGATGGCGTGCAGCAGGTTCCGGCGGGCGGGAAAAGCCACAGCAGTGCAACCGTAAAAAGACAGGCAAGTGCGCCGTGGAGCGTTTTATTCAGCGCAAAGCGGCGGCATTTTATGTCGGCGCGGGAGGCGATGGCCAACGTCTGCAAATGAACAGCCATACCGCCGAAGCCGAGCAGGAGGCTGATCATGGGGAGTGCAGACGGAAGCGGAAGCGCTGATGCGGCGCTACAGCCGGTGGTCAGTTCGGCAATGCCCGTAACGGTGGCAAAGACAGGCGGAGGAACAAAGAGCCAAGCGGCGATGCAGTTGGCAGCGGCCGAAAACAGCGCCATGGTGCCGCATACGGTGAGCATGGCGGAGACGGAGCCGGAAAGGGCAGAGGAAAACCGGGCAGCGGGAGAAAGTGCCCGCCGCATGACCGGATGGATGAAGGCCTGTTCGGACTGTATGCGGCTGCGGCAGGAGATAAGAGCAACAGCGACAGCAGCGACATAATGCGGGACGATGAGGTATGGCGCGAAAGAGACGTCCCCCAGCATTCCGGCAGCAACAGTACCCGTCATGAACATAGGGCCTGATGTGCTTGTGGCCGAGATCATAGCAGAGGCATCCTCTTTTGAAATGGTTCCGTTTGCCGCAAGATCAGCAGTCAACTTGGCTCCGCACGGGTATCCTGCCAAAAAGGACGCCAGAAGCACGAAGATGAATGACGGCGGCATGGAAAAGAGCTTGTGCGACAATGGCGCAAGAAAACGGGTGAGTTTTTGCACAGCAGAAGACTCAATCAGGATGGTGGAGACGACCATGAAGGGAAAGAGCGCCGGAAATACACGCTCTGCCCACAGGACGAGAGCGCCCGAAGCGCCCTCTATGGCAGCCCCGGGCGACAGCAGAAATAAAATCAGCCCTGCGGCTGACAGGATAATCATGGCGATATTCATATTATAGGAATATGAAAGGAGAAATCTAATATGACGAAAAAAGTAGGATTGGCGCTGGGAAGCGGTGCGGCGCGCGGTTTCGCCCATATTGGTGTGATACAGGTTTTTCTGGAAAATAATATACCGATTGATGTAGTAACCGGGTGCAGCATGGGGGCGCTCATCGGGGGGCTTTATGTATCCGGGGTCGACATGTACTATCTCCAGCGGTATGCTGAGAAGTTTGACATGCGCCAGTATTACGACATATCCATGCGGAACGGCGGGCTTATCAAGGGAAGGCGGATTGAGGAGCTGCTGCGTCTGCTGACAAAAAATACGACGATTGAACAGGGGATCGTGCCGTATGGCTGCACGGCGGTTGACGTCTGTACAGGAGAGATTGTGGAGTTTACAAAGGGTGTGATGTATCAGGCGATACGCGCCAGCATTTCTATACCCGGTGTATTTACGCCCTATGATATAGACGGCAGGCTCTATATAGATGGCGGCGTTTTGGAACGGATTCCGCTCGGAACGGCCAGAGAGCTTGGGGCAGATGTGGTTATTGCCGTCGACGTGGCGGAGCGCGGGCAGGTTCGACCGAAGCCCAAAAATATCATTGATACGATGCGCGATACAATGGCAATAACGGATTGGGTGATCTGGCAGCAAAAGGAAAAGGAAGCGGATCTGATGATTATACCCGATGTGTATGAAATCGATCCGCTGACAAGCAAGGACGCTGCGAAATGTATGGAGCGGGGTCGTATGGCGGCGGAAAAACTGCTGCCCGAAATCAAAGAACTGATTCAGTAACCAAAAGCGGCGTTGTGTAGTCGAGTCCCGATGGGAGAGACGGATGGAGCAGGCACGACCGCATGTCCGTCGCGTGAATATCCAGTAGCAGGCCGGGGTGTGTCGTGTGCTTAGGAGAAGTGACGACCGGAATGCGCGAGGTTTTTGAAAGCAAGGAGAGCAGATCGCTGCTCTCCTTTTTGACAGCCAAAACCCGCGCATAGAGCGGGGCGGCGTCGATCGTTCTGTTCAGCTCTTTTGTGATGCCGAGAAAGACGTTGGCGACAATGCGTTTCACACGAGCCATGGTGTACCGTTTGGATTTGACGCTACCGATCAGTTCCGCATAGCTGCGGGCTGTTGCACAGGAGGAGAGGAGGCGATGCTCCAGCCCTTCGGAAACCTCTGCAATACCGCAAAGATATTGGGCGGAAGCGGAGCGCAGCGCCCACTGCACCGCAGGAAACATAGACGCTGCAAAGACCGGCGTCTCTTTGGAATAGGGGGCGCCGGACATGCCGTTTTCCATGGCGGTGCGTATGGCAAGAGCGCTCGGAAATTGCCCCGCTATGTCGGTGCTGTTATAGGCGGAGCCGCGGCGCTTTATGGCGACGGGAGTGATGGCGCTTCCTGTGCGGATGAGCGATTTGATGTATTCCACAGCCAGAGCGTCGTTGGGCAGGGAAAGGGAAGAGAGGTCTGTGCCGAGAAGCACTGCCGCAGCCTGTTCCCGGGCGGAGGGGAAGGAAACGCCCCGGTCGAGAAGCTGTTTTAATGCGGATTGATAGGCAGGGCTTTCGTCGGCAAAAAAGGTTCCCAGACGTCGTAAGTACTCCACGTCGCCGCTTTCAGAGCCGAAGCTTAGAAAATTGACAAGATCAAGGCCGTTCAAAACAGATACGGCGCCGAAGGCAAAGCGTTCGGCCCCGGCAGCGGCATATGTGGCGGGCAATTCGAGAACAAGGTCTGCTCCGGCCCGGACAGCTGCCTCCGCCCGGCTCCACTTGCTGAAAATGGCGGGTTCCCCGCGCTGGGTAAAGCTGCCGCTCATAATGACGATGAGCCGGTCGCATTCGGTGATGCGCCGGGTTTCCTCAATATGGTAGCGGTGACCGTCGTGAAGGGGGTTATATTCGGAAATAATTGCTGTTACAATCATAAAAACTCCTCATTGGTGCTTTTCAAAACGCTATATTTGAGTTATAATGTCTAAGTTACGATTATATTATACAGAATAATAGCATTTAATTAAACTATATTTTAAGGAAGGTACGAAAACATGGCACTGATGGACAGTATCAAAGCAAAGGCCAAGACGGATTTGAAGCATATCGTTCTGGCCGAGGGGACGGAACCGCGCACTGTGGAAGCTGCGGGGCTCATCGTGAAGGAGGGCATTGCAAAGGTGACGCTGCTGGGCGACGAGGCGGAGATTAAAAAGGTAGCCGCCGGAAAGAGCTTGGAGGGTGTGAATATGATAGACCCCGAAAAGGCAGCCAACTTTGAGAAATATGCGGAGATTTTCTGCGAACTCCGCAAGAAAAAGGGAATTACGATTGAGCAGGCGAGAGAGACGATGAAGGATCCGCTCTATTACGCCACAATGATGATTAAACAGGGCGATGCCGACGGTATGGTGGCGGGAGCCATCAACTCTACAGGCAACACGATCCGCCCCGCGCTCCAGATCATCAAGACGGCGCCGGGAATCAGGACAGTTTCGGGAAGCTTCCTGATGGAGGTGCCGAAAAAGGAGTATGGCGAAAACGGCGTGTTTGTGTTTGGAGACTGCGCGATCTGCATCAATCCTACGGCGGAAGAGTTGGCGGCAATTGCAATTTCCTCTGCTGCTACGGCAAAGGCTCTTGCGGGGATCGACGATCCGAGAGTGGCCATGCTTTCGTTCTCGACCAAGGGCAGTGCGAAGCATGAGTTTGTAGATAAGGTGACGGAGGCGACAAAGCTGGTGAAAGAGCTGGCTCCCGACCTGAACGTAGACGGAGAGCTGCAGGCGGATGCGGCGCTGGTGGAGAGCGTAGGCCAGCTGAAGAGTCCGGGCAGTTCTGTGGCAGGCAAGGCAAACGTTCTTATTTTCCCCGACATACAGGCGGGAAATATCGGCTACAAGCTGGTGCAGCGTCTGGCGGGGGCAGAGGCGATCGGGCCGATCTGTCAAGGTCTGGCAAAGCCGGTCAACGACCTTTCCAGAGGATGCAGTGTCAGCGATATTGTAAGTCTGGTGGCTCTGACGGCCGTACAGGCACAGAATATGTAATATAAGGAGTGGAGGAGAACATGAATTACATTCTGGTTGTAAACGCAGGAAGCTCTTCTTTGAAATATCAGATTATTGATATGGACGACGAGAGCGTAAAGGCAAAGGGTATTGTTGAGAGAATCGGCATTCAGGGCTCGGTTTTGACGCATACGCCCATTGGCAGGGAAAAGTTTATCCTAAAGAAGGACATGCCCACCCACGGCGAGGCAATTGATGCGGTTCTGGCGGCGCTGACGAACGCGGACCACGGAATCATCAAGGACATGAGCGAAATTAAGGCCGTGGGACACAGGGTGCTCCATGGCGGCGAAAAGTGCGTGGAATCTCAGGTCGTCACGCCTGCGGTGATTGAGGTCATCAAAGAATACATCCCGCTGGGACCGCTGCACAACCCGGCCAACCTGAAGGGAAT